>CAYJGN010000009.1:15484-48835 GCA_964369635.1 uncultured Oscillospiraceae bacterium | reverse complement strand
AATTTATGAAGTTTAGCGATAATAAAAATCCGCCATTTTGGCGGATTTTTATTATACTATATCTAAAATTAAAATTTTGCTAATACCCTTATCAGCAACCGCCCTTACGGGCGGTTTTTATACTTAAACTTAATGATTTTCTAAAACTATTTTACCTCAACGGTATTAGTAAGGCTCTCTTTATAATCGATATACTCATCAAAAGTCATCGGTGCTTTAAACTCCGAGCAGACTCTATCGGCAGTTTTACCGCCATCCCTTAGGAAATTGTAAGCTGCGAGTGCGAGTGCTTTCGACATGGTAACATAGCATGCATACTCATCTTTGATATAGAACTCATTCGAGTGGGCATCGCCCTCGCTACCGCCCATGAATATCTGATAAAGCGGCATTAGCGCTGATAAATCACCAACATCTGACGATGCTGAAATATGACCTTGCATCTGTCTTGTTGGAGCATCTTCTGTTGCAAGTGGCTCAATAGCATCGTAAATTTCCTTAGTTGATGGAAGTGGAGTCCATGGAAGATATCCAGCTCTCGTGTCGATAGTCGCGGTAGCTCCTGTTGCTATGCAAGCGCCTTTTATGCAGTCATCAACCTTTTTCGATGCAGTTAAAATGCAATCTTTATCTTTTGCACGGATAACATATTCGAGCACAACCTTGTCGGTTATAGTTGATGGAGAAAGACCAGCTTGTTTCACAACACCGTGTATGCTGACAGTGCCATTTGGATCAAAGCAATCTTTTTGTGAATCAATTGCGAGCATTGCAAGGTTTGAAGCAGTTTGTGCATTAATTCCGTTGTGCGGAGATGCCGCATGGGTGCTTTTGCCGTTTATTGTGATAGTTTTTGTAACAAATCCATTACAAGAATTATTAACTATTAAAGCGCCTTTGCCACCAGCTGCATGGCAGCCGATAGCAATATCGATATCATCAAACTCATGGGTGCGAAGCCATTCATTTTTGCCGCCGAGGTATCGAATAGTACCGTCCCCCATAAGTCTTGTTCTTGTTTCTTCATCAAGTCCCTCTTCTGCAGGAACTCCGCAAATAGTAACTTTGCCACCAAGCTCTTTTATAACATCTGGATGGGATAGCGCTTTCGCCGCGCCATAGATAGCGGCAACCTGAATATTATGTCCACAAGCATGAGCGCCACAGGTCTCTGCATTATAAAATTTATGAGTTGGGATAGGGAGTGCATCAAGTTCACCCATAAGAGCAATATTTTTACCCTCGCCGCCAACAATTTCCGCCTTTAAACCAGTAACGGTAATCTTATCGCGTACCGAAAGACCAAGTCCTTCGAGTTTTTCTTTAAGTTTTCCCGCAGTGCGAAACTCTTTGTACCCTGTTTCACCATTGTAGAAAATGTCTCTTCCAAACTCTATTAGTTCATCTTTGCTGTTCTCAATTATATCGCAAATCAAATTTATTGTTTTATCCATATAGCACTCCTTAGCATTTTATAAAATTATACTCCCATTGTATATAAAATGTCAATTATGACGGATTGAAAATCAAATCTTGCATGCTTTTGGCGAAATAACAAAATTTTGCCACACTTATTTGACAAATAAATGGATTTATGCGATAATGTTTCTTGAGTAAAAAATTTTTCAGTGAGAAAAACTTTCATTTTGATTGGAGTTGGTTTGTGTGTACAGAGGTATAAAATCAGTTAGAGAGCAACATAAGATTTTTGATGAGATACTTAAAGATAGAATTGATAATCTTATGCCAAAGCTGCTTTTAGAAACAGGCATTGATATGTGGATTATAGTCTGCAGAGAGTACAATGAAGATCCGATTTACAAGACGATAACTCCAGCACTTGTTCGAAATGCAACAAGAATGAGCGCATTTGCTTTCACCTTAATAGATGGTAAATATGAAGCTCTTTCATTTTCAAGACCAAATCCTATGCTGATGAATTTCTATAAGCAAGAGTATCGCCATGGCGAAGAGACCCAATTTGAGGGGATAGCAAGGGCTGTTAGCGAGAGAAAACCGAAGAATATTGCCCTTAATATAAATAGCTTCCAAGCACAAGCGGATGGTCTTTCAAGCTATCTGTTCGCAGAGCTTTCAAAGCATCTTCCAGAAACCGAGTTTACAACTGATCATAACCTTGCAATCCGCTGGCTTGAAACAAGAACAGAGCGCGAGGTAGAGATTTATCCAGAAGTTTATAAAGCGGCTATGGATGTTTTAGATGATGCATATAGCCTTGCAACTATAACTCCTGGAGTTACCACCACGACTGACCTTGAATATTTCATTATGCAGACTATTGGAAATATGGGTCTTGACTGCTGGTTTAGCCCAACTGTTGATTTTCAGCGAGAGGGAGAGGAAAACTTCCGCGGTGAAGGAATTATTAATGAGGGTGACCTTCTGCATACTGATATGGGTCTTGTCTACCTTGGCGGCCTCTATACCGATACCCAGCGCCTTGGTTATCTTGCGAAAAAGTCGCAGGGTGAAAACTCTATTCCAAAAGGGATTTTAGATGGCTTTGCGGTTGGAAATAGATTTCAAGATATAGTTGGGATAAATATGGAGAGCGGTAAAACCGGAAACGAAATACTGGTGGACTCGCTAAATCAAGCGAAGGAAGAGGGAATAGCGGCAACGCTCTATACCCACCCGATAGGCCTTTATGGACATGCGGCGGGCCCAACAATAGGGCTTTGGGATAACCAAGGATTTATTGCTGGGAGCGGTGAGAATAAGCTATATGATAATACCGCTTATGCGCTTGAGCTTAATATCGTGACTGAAAATGCCGAGTGGAATAACCAAAAGATGTGCTTTATGCTTGAGGAGACTATTCTATATAAAAACGGCAATATAGAATATCAAGATGAAAAGAGAGAGCAGATTAAGCTGATAGTATAAGATAAAAGTCGCATTAATGATTTTTATCGGTATCCATAAAAAACAAAAGAGGGGTTTTAACTTTGGCAAAGTATATTTTCAAAAGACTTGGAATGGCAGTGCTGACTCTTTGGGTCATCATAACCATAACATTTATATTAATGCATTCTGTTCCGGGAGATCCATTTTCGGATGAAAAGATGATAAGGCCTGAAATTATGGCAAATCTCGAAGCGAGATATGGTCTTGATCAGCCGATGATTGTCCAATACTTCACATATCTTGGGAATGTTTTGCAAGGGGATTTCGGCGAATCGATGAAATACCAAAACAGAACAGTTAATGAGCTTATTGCAGCGGGATTTCCACAGTCGTTCACCCTTGGAATAGTCGCTTGTGTTATGGGTCTGTCACTCGGTATAATATTTGGAATTATAGCGGGACTCAATAGAGGAAAATGGCCGGATTATGTTGTAATAATTTTATCTATTCTCGGAGTATCCGTTCCGTCATTCGTCTTTGCGAGTTTGTTCCAATATATATTCGGGGCCAAGCTTGGCTGGTTCCCAATACAAGGTTGGGGTTCTCTCGCAACAATGGTTCTTCCAGCATGTGCGCTTGGTCTTCGTATGGTTGCATATATCGGACGTATGATGAGAACTACTATGCTTGATGTATTAAGTCAGGATTATATAAGAACCTCAAAAGCAAAAGGTCTCTCACAGTTTCAAACAACCTTCCGCCACGCGCTACGAAATGCAATAACCCCGATAGTAACTATTGCAGGACCTATGCTTGCGGGAACGATGGTCGGATCATTCGTCGTTGAGAATATATTTAATATTCAAGGAATCGGTAAATATCTTGTCGATTCGGTTCAGGCGAGCGACTACACGATGATACTCGGTATGACAACCTTCTATGCAATTCTTCTTGTTGTTATGATGCTTGTTGTAGACATTTTATATGTCTTTGTTGACCCCCGAGTCGAACTTAATTAGGGAGGTTTTTATGGAAGAATTTGTAATAAAAGGTAAATTAAAAGAAGAAGATGATGGGCAAAAAAGAGAGTCGCTGAGCTATCTTCAAGATGCGATGAATCGTCTTCGTAAAAATAAAATAGCGATGCTTTCAGCGGTTTTGTTAATCATTATCTTGCTAATTGCTATATTTGGGCCGATAATAAGCCCTTATGGATATGAAGAGATAGTTAAAGGCAACTTGAACAAAGGGCCTTCACTGCAGCATATATTCGGCACCGATACTCTTGGCCGCGACCTATTCACCCGAATTGCTGTCGGAGCACAAGTTTCGCTATTTATCGCATTCGTAGCAGCTATAATAAACGTTGTTATCGGCGTTATCTACGGCGGTGTTTCAGGATATTTTGGCGGTAAAGTCGATTTGTTTATGATGCGTTTTGTTGAGATCATTTATTCTATCCCAAACCTTCTTTGGGTTATTATGCTAACAGTAGTGCTGGGTCCTGGACTTCAAACTATCATTATTTCAATAGCGGTAACAGGATGGGGCGGTATGGCTCGTATTGTTCGTGGACAGATTCTATCTCTAAAGCAGAGTGAATATGTTCTTGCGGCAAAGGTTCTTGGTGCGGGTGGTGCCAGAATTATAAGAAAACATATGTTGCCAAATATAATGGGTCCTATAATAATCGAGCTAACATTCTCAATACCAACTGCGATATTTACCGAAGCAACGCTCAGCTACTTGGGTCTTGGTCTTCCTGTACCACTGGCAAGTTGGGGAACGCTTGCAAATGAAGGAGCTCGTCTATTTATAAGATTTCCGCATCAGCTCATATTCCCAGCGATATTTATTTCGCTAACAATGCTATCGTTTAATCTGCTCGGGGATGGACTTCGAGATGCACTCGACCCAAGACTTCGCAGATAGTTTAAGATAAAATCAAATAATGATGGGATTATATTTATGAATAACAATGTATTAAAAGTTACCGATTTAGAAGTCGGATTTAAAACATATGCGGGAAATGTTCAAGCGGTTCGCGGTGTTAATTTCGAGCTGAAAAAAGGCGAGATATTGGCAATTGTTGGAGAGTCGGGATGTGGGAAAAGCGTTACCGCCCAAACTATAATGCGCTTAAATCCAACCCCACCTGCATATATAGGAAATGGCAGTATAACATTTGAGGATAAAGATATACTATCGCTATCTGAAAGAGAGATGCGTGCTATTCGAGGCAAAAAAATAGGGATGATTTTCCAAGACCCAATGACAAGCCTCGACCCTACAAAAACAATTGGTTATCAGATTATGGAGTCGCTAAAGCTGCATGAGAAGATTTCTAAAAAAGACGCTTATGATAGAGCGATAGAGATGCTTAAAAAAGTTGGCATTAATGACCCAGAGCAGAGGATGAGTCAGTATCCGTTTGAGTTTTCAGGCGGTATGCGCCAGAGGGCAATGATTGCAGGTGCGCTTGTATGTAATCCTGAGCTTTTAATAGCAGATGAGCCGACAACAGCGCTCGACGTAACAATTCAAGCTCAAATTATAGACCTTATGCTCGAGCTTCGTGCCGATATGGGAACTTCAACGATAATAATAACCCACGATATGGGCGTTGTTGCCGATATTGCCGATAGAGTTATCATTATGTATGCCGGTAAAATTGTTGAAACAGGAACGGTTGAGGAGATTTTCTATTCACCAAAGCACCCATACACATGGGGTCTGCTTGGAAGCATTCCAACAGCTAAAAGTCGCGGTGAGGATTTAACTGCTATCGAGGGAACACCTCCCGATTTAATAACTATAAAAGAGGGCTGTGCCTTTGCGGCAAGGTGCGAATACTGCATGGGAATTTGTGCAGAAAATACTCCAAAACCTTATGATTTATCAGATACACACTCTGCAAGTTGCTTCTTGCTCGATGAGAGGGCGCCTGCTGTTAAATGTCCTTTAGAGGAGGTGCAATAAGATGTTGATAGAAGTTAAAAACCTAAAAAAGCACTTTAAAGTTAAAGGGAATAGAATTTTGCGAGCGGTGGACGGAGTAAGCTTTGAGATAGAAAAAGGGCAGACACTCGGACTCGTTGGAGAATCTGGTTGCGGAAAGAGTACACTTGGTAGAACGATAGTTAATCTATACAATGCAACCGATGGTGAAATTATCTATAATGGCGAGGATATAACAAAACCGCACAAAAAGAAAAAACTTGAGCTTACAAAGAAAATTCAGATGATATTCCAAGACCCGTACGCAAGTCTTAATCCGAGGATGACAGTTGGAGATATCATAGGCGAAGGAATAGATATCCACCGTCTTTCAAAAGGACAGGAGAAGAGCGATAAAATATTTGAGCTTCTTGATAAAGTTGGACTTAACAAAGAGCATGCAAATAGGTTTCCGCATGAATTCTCAGGCGGTCAGCGCCAGAGGATTGGAATTGCAAGATCCCTTGCAATCGACCCTGAATTTATAGTTTGTGATGAGCCTATTTCAGCGCTTGACGTTTCAATTCAGGCGCAGATCATAAACCTTATGGGTAAACTTCAAAGAGAGCTTGGCCTTACCTATCTATTTATAGCGCACGATATAAATATGGTGGCGCATATATCTGATAGAATTGCCGTTATGTATCTTGGTAAAATAATGGAGATAGCTTCAAGTGAAGATATTATGAATGGCTCTATTCATCCATATACAAAAGCCCTTCTATCAGCGGCACCGTTTGCCGATCCAAAAGAGAGCAGAGCGAGGGAGCGAATTCGTCTTGAGGGGGATGTTCCAAACCCTATGGATAAAAATGAAGGATGTAAATTCTGTAAGAGATGTTCTATTGCGACCGATAAATGTACAGTGGAGGCGCCAGAGCTTTTAGAGGTTAAAGAAAACCATTTCGTAGCTTGCCACTATGCTGAAATTTAAGGAGGACATATGGAAGATTATAGAAAAAGACAACTGAAACTCGCAGAGCATATGGAAGATAACTCGATGATGTTTTTATTTTGCGGAACACCTAAAGTAAGAACTAACGATTTAGATTACCCATTCACCCCAAATAGAAACTTCTATTATATGACGGGACTTGATGTTAAAAATCAAATCTTTTGTATAATCAAGCTTTGCGGAAAGGTTAAAACTATTCTTTTTGTTGATAGGCCAGACCCTTTTATCGAGAGCTACCACGGTCCTATGCCAACTGATGCGCAGTACAAAGAAAAAACCGGTATGGACGAAGTTCATTACCTTGATCGTTTTGATAAGGTTATTTGGAGAGTTATGTATGGCTTTGGTGCACCAGCTGATTTTGATTACCTCTATATGGACTACCAGAATAGAGATTTAAATGCAACTGATACAGAGCAACTTCGCCTAACAAAAAAACTTCTTTCTTCAAATCCTCATCTAAAATCTAAAAACATAGCAAGAACTATTCATAATATGCGAAGAATAAAGTCGCCATATGAAATTGAGATGATACGAGAGGCAACGAGAATAACTGCCCTTGGAATTGACAAGATTATAGAGAATACAAGACCAGGAATTTATGAAAATGAAATTCAAGCGCATTTTGAATTTGCTCTATCGACAAACGGGGCGAATGGTCATGCCTTTAACCCGATTATTGCAGCAAATGAGAACTCAAGATTTTTGCATTACGAAGAGAATGACAAAGAGCTTCGGGCGGGTGAACTGCTACTTGTTGATCTTGGTGCTGAGTATAAATACTATGCATCAGATATAAGCAGAACATTCCCAATAGATGGTAAATTCACAGAGCTTCATAAAAAATACTACGAGGTAGTGCTATATGCACAGCAGGCGGTTGAAGATTCAATAAAACCCGGTGCTGACCTCAATGCAACAGGCGAGCTTGCCTTTAATAAACTCAAAGAAAAGGTGACTGAGCTTGGGCTTTTGGACGACTTAAAAGACGAGGATGAAACATATCTATATTCTCGTGGCGTATGCCATTATGTCGGCCTTGATACACATGATGTGGGTGATCGGAACATTTTAGAGCCAGGAATGGTTATAACAAATGAGCCGGGAATTTACATAGAGAAACACGGTTTTGGAATAAGACTTGAGGACGTTCTTCTTGTTACCGAAGATGGATGCGAAAACCTCTCGCGCGGCATTCCGAAAACTGTGGAGGAAATCGAAAAATTATTTAATAAGGAGAGAAACTAACATGAAAAAGAAACTATTAGCACTATTCTTAGTTGCAAGTTTAGCTTTCGTAACAGCATGCGGTAACGGCGATAGCGGAAGCGGCAGCGGTTCAGAGTCAGGTTCAGAGTCAGGTAGCGATGCAGCTCCTGTTGAGCAGACACTAAGAATTGCATACCAAGGTTCACCAACAGACTTTTCACCAATAACAAACACTACAACTGAAGGTGGCGAGGTTGTCGGTATGATAATCGACACACTTGTTCGTCAGGGTGAAAATGGCGCTATCGAGATGGGCAGCGGACTTGCAGAGAGCTGGACTGTCAGTGAAGACCAACTTGTATACACATTCACACTAAGAGATGCAACTTATAGCGATGGAACTCCTATAACTGCACAGGACTTTGAGTTCTACTGGAAGCATATGCTAAACCCAGAAACAGCTGCACAGTATGCATACATTATGTACCCAATCGTTGGTGCATATGAATACAACGCAGGTGAAGGTTCAAGAGACGACGTTGGAGTTGTTGCTCTTGATGAGAAAACACTTGAAGTTACTCTAAAATCAGTTACACCATACTTCCTTGGAATGCTTGGAATGCCTGCTTTTGCTTGCCTACCTCAAGAGTTTATCGAAGAGCAGGGCTCAAACATCTTCCTTTCAGTTGAGAATATGATGTTCTCAGGTCCTTTCGTAATGGAAGAGTGGAACCTTGACCAGAACATGGTAATGGTTAAAAATGAAAACTACTGGGATGCTGAGAATGTAACTCTTGAGAGACTTGAGATATTCTTCGTTCCAGAAACAAATACACTTGTAAATATGTATGACAACGGCGAAATTGACCTCATACCAGTTCAGGCAGACTTTATAGCTGTTTATGAAAATGAGCCAGGTTACCTACAGGCAAACGAGCCTGTAACAGAGTACTTCTTCTTCAATATGGAGAACGAGTTCTTCTCAAATGAAAATATCAGAAAAGCTTTCTCAATGGCTATTGACCGTAATTCACATATCAATGACTTTATGATGAACGGTGCAACACCTGCGTTTGGTTATGTACCACCAGGTATGGCTGGAGATATCCGTGGCATGAACGGCGACCTACTCACTGATGCAGGAACCGAAGGTGTTGCTGATGAGGCAAAAGCACTTCTTGATTTAGGACTTTCAGAGATTGGTAAAACAGTTGAAGAGCTAAGCGCTATCTGCTCACTTGTAACAGGTGAGGGAGATGCTAACCTAAAAACAGCTCAGGTTTACCAGCAGATGTGGAAAGATGTTTTAGGGGTTGATGTTGAGATAAAATCTCTTGCATATGCTCTTCGTCAGGCAGAATATGAGCTTGACTTCACAATGGGTAAAGAAGGCTGGGGAGCTGACTACAACGATGCTTACTCATTCCTTGAGCTATTCGAAACAGGCTCACCTTACAACAACCCAGGTTACTCAAGCGAAGAGTATGATGCTCTTATTGCGCAGTCAAGAGTGACAACTGGTGATGAGAGACTTGAAATCCTTGCTGAAGCAGAGAGAGTTCTTCTTGAGGATTGCCCGATAGCTCCAATGAACTATATCGGCAGACACTATGTTGCTGTTGAAGGTCTACAGGGTGTTACACGTAACGGTGTTGGACTACGCGTTGACTACAAATACGCATACATGGAGTAATTAATACGGTTATTTAACTGTATAGTCTTAATTTAATAGACAAGAGAGCGATGGGTATTATGCCCATCGCTTTTTTTGCCTTTTATAAAGATTTTCAAATAAAATCAAAACTGATTATGCAATTATTAGCTATAATAAATTGCAACTTATACGGTTTATTTACCGATAAATGAGGTGGGTTTTGCAATATTTATAATTACATACTTGCAAAAAACATGAAAAAAAGTAAGTAAACTGTTGTATAGCTTGTCTGAATGTTTAACGATAATTAAGGTTTTTTGTGCAGATATGTAGAAAAGTTATCATTGCGAGATAAAAGGTCGTTTAAATATTGACAAATTGTTAATAAACATCTATAATATATAAGATTATTTTTACTCAATAAATTTAATTTCAGTGCTTTACCAGATTGAAGAGCGTATATAACTATTTTTTAATAAAAGGAGCGGAACTTATGAAACTTTTAACGGCTATTGAAAGACTCAATATAAAAGAGAAAATAGTAAACGATAAGGTGCGAAATATTGTTCCAAAACTTATGGAAGAGCACGGTATCGAGATGTGGGTTGTTCAAGGTAGCGACTACCAGATGAAAACACTTCTCCCAGAACCTACAAATAACAATACAACTTTGATATTCCTAAATAAAAATGGCGAATATAAAAGTTTTCAAAATGTTCGTCATATGCATCCGGGGAATCCTCTATATACAAGTTTTCTCGGCAAGGATGAAACTGTTCCCCAAGCTTTGGAGAGATTTATAAAGGAAAATAGCCCAAAAAACATAGCTATAAATATGTCGAGAGAGTTTCACGAGCTAAACGGCGGTGGGCAGACGCTATATGAAGATTTAAAATCATATTGTGGTGATATACCGATAGTTTCAGCAGAGCTTCTTGCTATGGATGTTTCGCAGATAAGAACTGAAGATGAAATAAAGCTCTATCATGATGCCGCTTTTTTTGCAAAAGAGATAATAAAAAGAGCGATGTCAGCTGAGATTATAACACCAGGTGTTACAACAACGACAGATGTTCGTGCTTTTATGTTACAGCAGTATAGCGATAACGGTCTTGTTAGAACATGGGGACCAAACGTCGATATGCAAAGAGCTGGAAGCGATGTTATGATGATAGGTATGGGCGATAAAACAGAGATTATCGAGCATGGTGACCTTCTCCATATAGATTTTGGTTTTGAGTATGTTGATTTGCATACCGATATGCAATATCTCTGCTATATAAGAAAAGATGGCGAAGAGGAAGCACCTCAATCGCTTATCGATGGATTTAATAAGCTGCACGATTTCCAGAAGATGTATATGGATGTTGTGAAAGCGGGTATTACCGGAAACGAAGCAAGAGCAGAGCTTCTAAAAAGAGCAGAAGCGGCGGGGCTTGAAGCGATGGTTTATTCGCACCCTATCGGTCATTCTGTTCATTCAGTTGGCCCTTCAATTGGAAGATTTGGCGCTTCGGGGGATATTCCTCATGGAAAATATACCATTCGCGATAATAGCTGTTTTGCAATGGAGCAGAATGTACGAGTTATTGTTCCTGAGTGGGAGGATCAAAAGGTTTGGATATTCAGAGAAGAGGATATTATTGTCAGAAATGGCAGAGTAGAAGTCCTCGGCGCTCTTCAAGAAGAGCTTTATATAGTTTAATCTGTTTTATTTTAAATAAAACTTTTTAATAAAAAAACAAAAGGAGATTTTAAAGCATGAAGATGAAAAAATTAATGGCAATGCTACTATGCGCTGTTATGCTTCTATCACTTGCAGCGTGTTCACCTCCAGGTGGCGGCGAAGATAGCAGCTCAAGCAGTGAGAGTGGTGCAGACGCAGGCGACGAGGGCGGCGAGAAGGTATTCAGATTTGCAACAGCAACTGAACCAACTTCTATCGACATCCACCTTGGAAACGGTGCTTGGATGACAAACGTTATATCTGCAACAAGCGAAGGTCTTGTTCGTATATATGGCGGAGAGTTAATTCCTGGTATCGCTGAGAGCTGGACACACGAGGGTACAACAGTTACATTTAACCTACGTGAATCAGTTTGGTCAGATGGTACAGCTCTTGTAGCTCAAGACTTTATCGATTCTTGGGTACTACTAAGCGAAACAGATACACCTATGACTCAGTTCCTTGAGTATATGATTGATGAAGAGGGCAACGTTACAGCTGAAGCTACTGATGATTATACAATCGTAGTAACACTTAACAGAGAAGTTCCTTTCATAATGGAATACTTTGCTTCACCAGTTATGATACCTGTACGTCAGGATCTATTTGGAGATGATCAAGCAGCATATTATCAGGGTCTACCTGGTGCAGTTAATGGCCCATACAACCTTGTTGAGTGGGTTTCAAACGACATCATGGTTTTAGAGCCAAACGAAAGCTACTGGAACGCAGAAGCAGTTAAACTTGACAGAGTTGAGATTTACACAGTAACTGATGATCAGACACAGATGAATATGTTTACAGCTGGCGAAATTGATATGGTTGATGTTCCTACATCACTAATGACAGAGTACGAAGATAAAGGTATGATGTACTATGAAGACGGCGCTATCCAGTCACTGCATTTTGCAGGACACGGAAGCTCACCTGAAACAGTTCCTTATATCACAAACAGAGATTTTATCGAAGCTCTATCATACACAATAGACAGAGAAGCTTTTGTTAATGCAGTTTATGCAGGTGCATACTCACCAGCATCAACATATGTACCACCATTCTCAACAGGATATGCAAACGGATCAAAAGGTGACTCAGACCACGACTTCGATTCACCATTTATCGATACAGCAGACCTTGAGAAGGCAGAAGAGAGCCTACAGAAAGCTCTTGATACAATAGGTGCTACAAAAGAAACAATGCCTACATTCTATATCCACGTATCAGATGCAGAGGACAGACTTCTTGCAGCACAGTATATCCAGAGCGTTGCAGCAGAGATAGGTATCAAAATTGAGATAGCTTCTGTTCCTTCTTCAACATTCTGGTCATTCGCAGCAGATAAATCACCATACGACTTTATGCTCGGTGGATTTGGTCCTGACGTTGCAGATGCTACAACATTCCTTGCTTCTTATACATCAGGCGGCGGCTGGTCACTACCATACCTAAGCTGGCAGGACGAGCAGTACGATGCTCTATACGATGCTTCATGGGAAGTTACTGGTGAAGAGCGTGCAGAGGCACTTGTAACTTTAGAGTCTTATCTTCTAAACGAAGGTCCTTCAGTACCGATATACTGGTCACGTGGTGCTTGGATGATAAATGATGCGTTCACAAATGTACACAAGAACTCAACAGGTACAGAAAACGACTACATTTTTGCAGACAAAGCATAATATAAGCTAATAATAATGCAAGCTACCTGCGGTTTTTGTAGGTAGCTTGCTGATATTATCAGAACTAAAATTAAAAAAACGAAAGGTAGCAGCATTTTATATATATTTCTGCTGTGTTATGGTGATTTAATCATGCTCAAATATGTAATAAAACGAATATTAATTAGCATTGTTACGCTATTTGTGTTAGCTACTGTGGTTTTTTTCTCGATGAAAATGGTTCCTGGTGACCCGTTCACAAGCCCTGAAATTCCAGAGGATATAAGAGAGCAACTCCAAATTCAATATGGTCTTGATAAGCCTGTATTTGAGCAGTATCTGATTTATATGGGCGATCTATTACAGGGGGATCTTGGAATTTCGATAAACTACAAAGGTAGACCAGTTATCGATATCATAGCAGATGCTTTTCCAAACTCCGCCGACCTTGGAATTCGTGCGCTATTATTTGCATCAGTTGTCGGAATTGGGCTTGGTGTTATAGCCGCTAAAAATAGAAAAAAACCGCTTGACTACATATCAGTTATAATAGCAATACTCGGTATTTCGATCCCGAGCTTTGTTATAGCAACGCTTTTGCAGTATGCATTTACAATTTTAATTCCAATTTTCCCAGTGGCACGGTATACGACCTTTGCGCATACCATTCTTCCAACGATAGCGCTATCTCTTCCAACGATAGCTATGTTTTCAAGACTTATGAGAACAAGTATGCTTGATGTTGTTGATAGCGACTATGTTAAGACCGCTCGTTCAAAAGGTCTTCGAAAGGGAAGAATTCTGCTCGGACATCAAGTGCGAAACTCTCTCCTTCCGATAATGTCAGTTCTCGGACCAATAACCGCAGCGCTTCTAACAGGAAGCTTTGTTGTTGAGAGCGTTTTTGCAATACCGGGTCTTGGAAGCTACTTTGTAAATGCAATAAATCTAAGCGACTATCCGCTTATAATGGGTCTTGCAATATTCTATGGAGCTTTCCTAATTGTGATGAACTTTATAACAGATATTCTCTATGGAATAGTTGACCCGAGAATACGCATAGGAGGTAAGGGATAATGGAAAAAGATAAATCTTTATATACTCATGTCGGAGTGCGCCATGAGAAAATAGAAGAGATAACAAAACCTCACCTCTCATATTGGAGCGATGTTTTCCGCAGATTTCTTTCAAATAAAGTTGCAGTTGTCAGTGTTTTCATTCTTCTTTTAATTGTTTTAATGGCTATATTTGGTCCATTTATGACCGAGCACGATTATCAGACTACCGATGTTTCACTTGTTGGAACACTTCGAGCTGAGGGCGGAAATGAAGCTCTCGGTCCAAGCAGTGAGCACTGGTTTGGAATTGATAAACTCGGACGTGACCTCTGGGCTCGCGTTTGGACAGGTACCCGCTTCTCACTAATGATAGGAGTTATAGCGGCTCTTGTTCAGGGAACTATCGGTATTATTATTGGCTGTATTAGTGCTTATTTTGGCGGATGGGTCGATATGTTAATCATGCGATTTATCGACGTTCTCGCCGCTATACCCTACCTCATCTATGTTATTATCATAATGATGGTGCTGGGGCAAGGGTTATTCTCGATAATTTTAGCCCTCACGATTACAGGTTGGCTCGGAATGGCAAGGCTTGTCCGCGGTCAGATACTAAGCCTTAAAAACGAGGACTATGTCCTCGCGGCAAAAAGCCTTGGAACATCTCCTATAAAAATAATGATAAAACATCTAATACCAAACTGTATGGGAATTATTATAGTTTCGCTATCAATGGCGATACCATCTGCAATATTTGCAGAGGCATTCCTATCATTCCTCGGAATTGGACTTGCGGCACCGCTAACAAGTCTCGGGCAACTTATCTCAGTTGGACAGGCTGATATGCAAACAATGCCATACCAGCTAATTATTCCATCAATTGTTATAAGTTTAATTATGCTATCATTACAGCTAATCGGCGACGGTCTACGTGACGCAGTTGATCCGAAACTTAGAAAATAAGAAGGAGGCAGATTATGGAAAAATTATTAGAAGTCAAAGATTTATCTATTCAGTTTAAAACATATAACGGCCTCGTTCAAGCTGTTCGTGGCGCTAATATAACTGTCAATAAAGGCGAAGTTTTAGCGGTCGTTGGTGAGTCGGGTAGTGGTAAAAGCGTTCTTATGCAGACTATTCTGCGTCTAACTCCCGGTTTTATTGCAAACGGTACCATAGAATATGACGGCACCGATATAACAAACTATAACGACAAGCAGATGCAGGAAATTCGCGGCTCGAAGATAGGCATTATCTTCCAAGACGCTATGACGGCGCTAAACCCAACAATGAGAATTGGTAAACAGATAACAGAGAGCATTATAAGGCATCAGAAGTTATCTCAGTCAGAGGCGAGAGTTGAAGCTATAAAGCTGCTTGAGCAGGTTGGAATAAGTAATCCAGAAAAAAGATTTAAACAGCATATTCACAATCTCTCAGGCGGTATGCGCCAGAGGATAATGATAGCTATAGCACTTGCATGTAAGCCTGATCTTTTAATAGCGGATGAACCGACAACTGCGCTCGACGTTACAATTCAAGCGCAGATTATGGAGCTTTTAGCGAAGCTTCGAGGTGAAACAGGATGCTCAATTGTTCTTATAACTCACGACCTTGGTGTCGTTGCTGCAAATGCAGATAGAATTGCCGTTATGTATGCGGGTCAGGTGGTTGAGATTGGATCATCGCAGCAGATTTTCTATAACCCACAGCACCCATATACAAAAGGCCTTTTGGATTCAATTCCAAAGCTAAATGCAAAGGCAGACAAAGACCTTACCTTTATAGAGGGAACACCTCCTGATGCGCTAAATCCATCTTCTGGTTGTGCATTCTCTGTTCGCTGTAAATATGCTATGTCTATCTGCGATAAACAGTGTCCGAGCTATACCGACCTCGGTGATGGTCATAAATCGGCTTGTTACCTACTTGATGATGAGGCGGCAGAAGTTCGAGAAAAATTCGGTTGGGGGGAAGCGCGATGAGCAGTGTATTATTCGAAGTTAAAAACTTAAGTAAGTTCTTCCACCTCGGCAAAAATGCAACCCTTAAAGCTGTTAATAACGTATCACTTGAGATATTTGAAGGGGAGACGCTCGGTATCGTTGGAGAGTCTGGTTGTGGTAAAACAACCCTTGGTAGGACGATTAAAATGCTCTATAATGCATCTGAAGGTGAAGTTTTATACAAGGGCGTTGATATCTATAAGATGAACAAAAAACAGGCACATGAATACTGCAAAGATGTTCAGATGATATTCCAAGACCCATATTCTTCGCTAAACCCAAGGATGACTGTTCGTGAGATTGTTCGTGAAGGAATGCTTGCGCACAATATTCTGGGTGGCAATAAAGAAGCACAAAACGAGAGAATATATGAGCTTTTGCAGATGGTAGGACTTGGTCGCGAGCATGCTGACAGATTTCCTCATGAGTTCTCAGGTGGTCAACGCCAGAGGATAGGGATAGCTCGAGCGCTTGCGGTAAACCCTAAAGTTATTATCTGCGATGAGCCGACTTCGGCGCTCGACGTTTCAATTCAGGCTCAGGTTGTAAATCTTCTTAAAAGTTTGCAAAATGAGTTTAACCTAACGCTTATTTTTATCTCGCATAACCTATCACTTGTTAAGTATATAAGCGATAGAATTGCTGTTATGTATCTCGGTGGAGTTGTTGAGCTTACAACGTCAGATATTCTCTATGAGAAATCTGTTCATCCTTATACAGAAGCCCTCCTCTCAGCTATACCTATTCCAGACCCAGATTTGCAAAAGACAAGGAAGAAGATAGAGCTTGAGGGAGATATTCCAAGCCCAATAAATACGATAGACGGCAAATGTACGTTCATCGATAGGTGTCCCTATAAAAAAGATGATTGCGCATCACGCGTTATTACTCTAAGCAAAGTCGGCGAAAACCATTTTGCCACCTGTTCGGATGCCGCTGATATCGATTAACTTAAAAGAATAATTAAAAAAGAGATGGCAGCAGCCATCTCTTTTTTTGTGGTTATTAACAGAAGTGTTTTTATAATAGGTAGAGAAGGTACGCGCCGGCGCCCACAGTGGCGATTTTTTAAATCGCCAAATCGGCATAAAATGCCGATAAACGCACAAAGTGCGTTTACTGTGGGCGATAGTGCGATAACTTCTGAAAGTTAAAAACAAGCAATATACATATTATTATCATTTAATAGATAAAAATCAATTGCGATAGGGTTTTTATCTATAAGTGGTTTTAGTCGCCTTTAATAGCCGAATGTTCCATCAATCGACTCATCATTCGCAACCCATTCATCTTCAACGTTAAAGACGGTGAACTGATCTTCTGAGTTTCGAACGATAACACGCAGTATCCCTGCGTTAATTATAAGTCTTTTGCACATAGAACAAGATGATGTTGCTGGAATAAGCTCGCCTGTTTTCGCGTCCCTGCCAACAAGATATAGAGTTGCCCCTATAGTATCTTTTCTTGCCGCTGAAATAATGGCATTCGCCTCAGCATGAACGCTCCGACATAGCTCATATCTCTCGCCTCTTGGTATCTGCATCTTCTCTCTTATGCAAAATCCAAGATCGTTGCAGTTTTTGCGCCCACGGGGTGCCCCTGCATAACCTGTTGAAATTATCTCGTCATTATTGACGATAATGCAACCGTAGTTTCTGCGAAGACATGTGCCTCGAATAAGAATACTGTCGGCAATATCGAGGTAGTAGTTTATCTTGTCTTTTCTCTGCATAATATCCTCCATATGTATGATTTATTCTATAACTTTATCTGAAACTTTTATCGTGATAGCAATGCCAATCTCACTATCATAAACTTCAAAACCCTCATTTATATCATAAATCGGAATACCATTATCATCTGTTCCGATTTTTATATAAAGCGGTATCTCTTCATTTAAAACGATAGCTGTCTCGCCTTGTAGCTTTGTCCCGCCAGTTGCTAAAACATTGCTAAAATCAATGGCTAAATCTGGATAATGAGATTTTGTATGTCCGCTATCATCTATTTTGTAATATGTAAAACTGTTGTTTGTTATCTCGACCCCAATTTGAAAATCGCTCTCCTGTACAGCGCCCATAACCTTGCCAGACTCTGACCAAACACCATTGGTGCATACATAAGCGATAATCTCATAGCTCTTTGCGCTTTCATCGAGAGAAATATCGAAAAATTCCAAATCGCCACCGCCGACAACATTCAAAATAGACTCTGTCTCTTCGCTAAACTGCGCTGGGCTAATGTTCATAGAAGCGGCAGAAGCACTACACGCCACTAAAAACAGCATAGCACTTAATAATAAAACTGCAATTTTTTTCATAAGTTCTTCCTTTATTTCAATAAGATAATTATATCATTAAAAAATCATAATTTAAAGATATTTTTAAAAACTATCGCAAATAATTCCGCCACCAACTATCCTATCCCCACAGTAGATAACTGCCGACTGACCATTTGCAGCAGCGTGTTGTGGTCTGTCAAAAATCAGCCTACCACTATCATCACCGCATCGCTCAAAGCTGCAACCAATAGGCTTTGCAACGCTTCTTATCTTAACTGAAAGCTCGCTTTTCTCATCAAAAAGCTCATCGCCAATACTGATTAAATCAGAAATGAAGCATCCATTTGATAGTTCATCGCCCTTATAAACAAGGAAGATATCGCCGCTTATAGGATCGATTTTTCGAACAAAAACAGGTTGCCCAAGTGCAACGCCAAGCCCCTTTCGCTGACCTTGAGTATAATGGGTAATGCCTTTATGCTTTGCAAAACGCTCACCTTCTGGTGAAACAAAGAAGCCCTGTTTCGCACCACCGTTGAAATTATCGACGTAAGATTTATAGTCGTTATCAGGAACAAAGCAAATCTCCTGACTGTCCGGTGTGTTTGCAGTGCTTATCTCTCCCTGTTCTGCAAGTGTCCGCACCTCTTCTTTTGTAAGTGAATTGAGCGGCATCTTAAGGGTTTTTAATATATGCTGTGGTAGTCGATATAGCATATACGACTGATCTTTTTTAATATCGCTCGCCTTTTTAGGGTAGTAGTACCCATCAATTTCTATCACATCGGCGTAATGGCCTGTTGCGATAAAGTCGCACCCGAGATTTTTTGCCTTTTCATGTAAAAGCTTAAATTTAACAGTCGGGTTGCAGGTAATGCAGGGGTTTGGGGTCTTGCCGTCCCTATAAGCATGACAAAAGGGAGTTATGACCTCTTTTAAAAAGAGATCATGCTCCCGAATTACCATAAATTCTATTTTTAAATCTTCTGCAACTTTTCGCGCCCTCTCAATAGCAGATGCGTGGGCAGGGGATAGATCGAGATAAGCGGCTATTACCTCATATCCCGCATCTTGCAGAAGTTTTGCGCAAAGCGATGAGTCAACTCCACCAGATAGGCCGAGCAGAACTTTTTTAGCAGTGGTCGTGGAGGTCGTCATCATCTATAATTTCTCCAACTATCGGCACTGGGTCTATCCCGATACTTCTATAATAATCGCTTATTGCCGCTTTAATAGACTGTTCTGCTAAAACACTACAATGGATTTTAGCTGGGGGGAGTCCTTCGAGTGCTTCAACAACTGCGCTGTTTGTTAGCTGTAAAGCTTCTTCAATAGTCTTGCCTTTTATAAGCTCGGTCGCCATTGAGCTTGTAGCAATAGCTGCACCGCATCCAAATGTTTTAAAGGTGACATCAACAATAACATTTTTTTCAACCTTTAAATACATCTTCATTATATCGCCACATTTGGCGTTTCCAACTTCACCGATGCCATTAGCGTCGGCGAGTTCTCCAACGTTTCTGGGATTTGTGAAATGATCCATTACTTTATTTGTATACATTTTAATCTACCTTTCTTCGCTCGAAATTCTCTCCCAAAGCGGCGACATCGCACGCAGTTTTGAAATAATAGGTGGGAGAAGCTCTATAATCTTATCAATTTCAGCATCGGTTGTTTCCTCAGATAAGGAAATCCTTAAACTACCATGGGCTATCTCATGCGGACGTCCTATAGATAGCAGTACATGAGACGGGTCAAGCGAGCCGCTTGTGCAAGCACTTCCAGAACTTGCGCAGATACCGTTTAAATCAAGGAGCAGTAGCATGCTCTCGCCCTCAATACCCTCAAAGCTAATATTAACGTTTGTACAGAGTCTTTTTTGTCTATCACCATTTAAGTGACTTTTTTCAATTTTTAGTATCTCACTGATAAGCCTGTCCCGCATAGCGGAGAGTCTGAAGTTTTTTCTATCAATTCTGCTCTGCGCAATCTCTGCCGCAACTCCAAGTCCAACAATTGATGCAACGTTTTCAGTGCCGGCTCTTTTGCCGCGCTCCTGTCCGCCACCATCTATCAGGTTATCAAATATTATACCCTTTTTGATATATAAAGCGCCAACACCTTTTGGTGCATGGATTTTATGGCCTGAAATAGTTAGTAAATCTATATTTTGAGCAGCTACGTCTATTCTTATGTTTCCATAAGCTTGAACTGCATCGGTATGGAATAAAACACCTTTTTCCCTGCATATTTTGCCTATCTCAGGGATAGGTAGTATCGTTCCGATTTCATTATTTGCATACATTATAGTTACAAGGCAAGTTTTATCGGTTATAGCATCTAAAACTTGTTTTGGGTCGATAAGTCCTTCACTTGAAACAGGAAGCAGGGTTATCTCAAAACCTTCTTTTTTGAGTGATTCAAGAGTATGAAGCACTGCATGATGCTCAAAAGCAGTTGAAATTATATGATTTTTACCAGCCTTTAAAGCTTTTCGTGCAACCCCTTTTATAGCCCAGTTATTGCTCTCGGTACCGCAACCTGTGAAGAATATCTCGCGGTCGGTAGCGCCGAGTGTTTTTGCAACAGCCGCCCTTGCTTTTTCTATCGCCATTTTGCTCTCGTTTGCAAACGAATAGATGCTTGAGGGGTTTGCATAATGGTTTGTGAGGTATGGCATCATAGCGTTTAAAACATCGGGAGAAATAGCCGTTGTAGCGGCATTATCAAGATATATTTTGAACATAAAATTCACCTTCTTTAATAGTCTGTTTGTATTATATACCTTTTTTGTCCATTTTACAAGCCTTTTTACAAATATCTAAAAAAATCGATAAAATCCTATTTATATTTCTCTGCTGCTGCAACAGCTAAAGCGTCGCATCGCTCATTCTCAGGGTGACCGTTATGGCCTCGAATCCAGTTGAATGTTACAGTATGGAGTTTTATTAAAGGGGTTAGTTGCTCCCACAAATCAATATTTAAAACAGGCTTGTTATCGCTCTTTTTGTATCCTTTTTTCTGCCAGTTAAAAAGCCAGCCTTTGTTTATCGCATCGGTGACATACTTGCTATCGCTAAAAAGAGAGACAGCACAAGGCTCTTTGAGGAGCTTTAGCGCTTCAATAACCGATAGAAGCTCCATTCGGTTGTTTGTGGTATCAGAAGCGCCGCCGCTTATCTCTTTTATCGTTTCCTTATATTTTAATATAGCGCCATATCCGCCAGGTCCTGGATTTCCGCTACAGGCGCCGTCTGTATAGATAAAAACTTTCTTCATAAAACCATCCAAATAAATTATTTATATGTTTATTCTACCACATCTCGGTCAAATATAATAGTGTATCTCTTGACTTATTGTCGGTACAACTGTATTATATAGGTGATAATAATTATGATTTTTTTAAAGATTTACATACAAAAATGAAACTAAAGCGAGAGCTGACGCCAAAAGATAAGGGCGTTGGTCTTTTGTGGTTTTGCAATTAATTAGGAGGAAATTTTGACAAACAACACTAAAAAACCAGAAAATGCCGAGAGAAATACCGAGGGCATGAAGAATCAAAACAGGAGGAGGCCGCAAAGACAGGGTGCGGCAAACAAACCGCAACAATCGGTAGTGACAGAGAATAAAAATACTGATGCAAAGACAGTTGCAAAGAAACCAAATCAGCTAAAAAATACAAATCAGATAAAAAATGATACCAAGCAAAAAAACGAAAACAAACCAAAAAATGAAAATAAAAAGCCATTTATAAAAGGCAAGGGTGGCAAAGGTAAAAAGGGCAAGAATGCACCAAAGCTCCAGATAATCCCACTTGGAGGACTAAATGAAGTCGGCAAAAATATGACTGCATTTAAATATGAAGAGGAGATTATTATAGTTGACTGTGGGCTTGCATTCCCTGATGCAGATATGCTTGGTGTTGATCTTGTTTTGCCAGATTTTACTTTTGTTGAGGCGAATAAGAGCAAGATAAAAGCGCTCTTTATAACCCATGGTCATGAGGATCATATTGGTGGCGTTGCATACCTTTTAAAAACTCATAATCTGCCTGTATACGGCACGAGACTAACAATAGGACTTATCGAGGGAAAACTCAAAGAACACGGACTTTCGAAGAGTAGTAAGCTAAATGTTATTGAGGCGGGCAGCACTACTAAAGTGGGCTCATTTAACCTTGAAGCTATAAGGGTTAATCATTCGATACCGGATGCTGTTTCATATGCTATCCATACCCCGGCAGGGGTTGTTGTCCATATGGGTGACTTTAAGGTTGACTATACCCCGATAGAGGGCGGTATGATTGACCTTGCAAGATTTGGAGAGCTTGGAAGACGTGGTGTTTTAGCGCTTATGTCGGACAGTACCAATGCAGAGCGTCCAGGCTCAACTATGAGCGAGAGAAAAGTTGGTGAAAACCTTAGTGCTCTATTTGAGAGAGCTGAGAAGCAGCGGGTTATTGTTGCGACCTTTGCCTCAAATATTCATAGAGTTCAGCAGATTATAAATGCGGCGGTAAAGCAGCGCAGAAAGGTAGCTCTTTCGGGTCGCAGTATGCTTAATGTTGTTGAGAAGGGGATGGAGCTTGGCTATATCAAGATACCGAAAAACACCATCATAGATATATCTGAGATATCGAGATTTCGAAAAGATCAGCTCTGTATTATAACAACAGGCAGTCAGGGTGAGCCGCTTTCAGCGCTTGCCCGAATGAGCACAAGTGATCACCGTCAGGTAAATATAATACCTGGTGACTTTATAATTATCTCAGCAACACCTATTCCTGGAAATGAAAAGACCGTTTCAAAGCTTGTAAACGATCTTATGAAACTCGGGGCTGATGTTATATATGAGAGAATGTATGAAATTCATGTAAGTGGCCATGCTTCGCAAGATGAATTAAAGCTTTTAATGAGCCTTACAAAACCGAAATACTTCATCCCGGTGCATGGAGAGCATAAGCATCTTCGAAAACATGCAACCCTTGCAACCGAGATGGGGATACCGGATAAAAATATTATTATTGCCGATATCGGCTCGGTTATAGAGGTTTCTGCCGATAAGGCTGGAGTTGTGGGGAGCGTTCCTGCGGGACGTGTGTTTGTTGATGGTCTTGGCGTTGGCGATGTTGGTAGCGTTGTTTTAAGAGATAGAAAGCATCTTGGGACAGACGGTATCTTCCTTGTTGTTGCGACCATTGCAAAAGAGGGCGGATATCTGCTATCAGGCCCTGAAATTCACTCAAGAGGTTTTGTTTATGTCCGCGAGAGTGAGGAGCTTATGCAGAGCGCTCGGAAAACGGCGCTTAGTATCATAAGTGAACTTGAAAATAAAAAGTTTCGAGATTTCAATGAGGTGCGAGGCAAGCTTCGCGATTCTCTATCAAATCTAATATATCAGAGAACTAAGCGCAGTCCCATGATATTTCCGATAATTATGGAGGTCTGATGTGAAATTTTTAGACAGACTTGTGTCGAAAAGCTACGACGTTTCAAAGATTTTTTTGCTTTGGACGATTACCAGTTGCGCTCTTTTTTGTCTATTGCTTTTACCATACCTTTTATATAACCAAACTATATATTTTATTGCCGTATCAGTGGTTGCTGTTTTTGCGCTGTTTATGGTATACCTATATTTTGCTATAAAAAAGCGCAGGTATAAAATACTGCGCGGAATAGCAAAACAGCTCGACCCTGAAAATAAAGAGATACTCAATTGTTTCCCTATACCGACAGTTGTCTGTGATGGTAACGGTGCAATCGTCTGGTATAACTTGCTATTTCGCAATCAAGTGCTACTTAAAAGCGATATATTAGGTGAGGATATAAAAGAGCGCTTTTCAAAGCTTGTATCCGATGAAAATGAAATTCTCGAAACATCGCTTTCGTATATGGGAAAACATTATAGGGTATTTAAAAGCGGTATTACATCTGAAATAGGGATGCTCTCAAGCTATTATTTTATAGATAATACAATACTTGAAGAGATAGCAACTAAATATGCAGAGACGAAACCATGTGTTGGGTATATCTACCTTGATAACTATGATGAGCTAACTGAAAATTTAAGAGACAGTGAGCGAGCGCAGATTGCAGCGCAGGTTGAGAGCAGTCTTGATGCTCTAAATGCCTATCAGAATGCCTTTATTATAAGGCTTCGAAGAGATAGATATATAATCGTTTTAGAAGATCAGCATCTGCAAAAGCTAATCGAGAGTGATTTTCAAATACTCGATAACGTTAAGCGGGCAGTTGAGATAGAAGATATGCCGCTAACCCTCTCTATCGGTATAGGAAGAGATGGTGAAAATCTAACTCAAAATGCAACGATGGCAAGACAGGCGCTCGATATGGCACTTGGGCGTGGCGGTGATCAGGCGGTTGTTAAAAGCCTTAATAATTATGAGTTTTTTGGCGGTCTAAGCCAGAGTGCTGAGAAGAGAACAAAGGTTAAAACAAGAATTGTCTCAGCGGCGCTGTATGAGCTTATTGAAAATGCAAGCAATGTTTTGATAATGGGTCATAAATTTTCAGATCTCGATTCTGTTGGTAGTGCGGTTGGTCTTATGGGCGCTATTTATAGTATTGGGAAAAAGGTTGACATTGTTATAGACTATCAAAGCTCGCTCGCAAAGCAACTTGTCGATAAAATGGAAGAAAATGAGGTCTATAAAGGCTCATTTATATCACCCTATGAAGCGCAAAGCAGAATAGGTGAGAATACTCTACTTATAGTTACCGATGTTCATGTACCGCATCTTGTTGAGAGTGCAGATATTTATAAATCGTGCGTTGAGGTAGTTGTTATAGATCATCATCGAAAGATGGTAGGACATATTGATAATGCTGTTATCTTTTATCATGAGCCGTATGCAAGCTCTGCAAGCGAGATGGTAACTGAACTTATACAGTATTTTGGCGAAAAGGTTAAAATTAAAAAAGATGTTGCAGAAGCGCTACTTGCGGGTATTATGCTCGATACGAAAAATTTCGTTATAAAAACAGGTGTTCGAACATTTGAAGCAGCGGCTTATCTTCGCAAACAAGGCGCCGATACCGTTTCGGTGAGAAAGCTATTTGCAACTTCGCTTGATAGCTATCAAACAAAAGCAAATCTCGTTTCAGATGCGAAGGTTATAAAGGGCTGTGCTGTTGTTGTGGCGGACGGTCGTAATCCTGATGTGTCGGTAACGTCAGCTATGGCGGCAGATGAACTGCTAACTATTTCAGGGGTGGATGCTTCTTTTGTATTATATGAAACAGATGGGTTTATTAAAGTTTCTGCTCGCTCGCTCGGTGCTCTGAATGTTCAGACTATGATGGAGGAACTTGGCGGTGGCGGACACCATACCCAAGCAGGGGCTAATGTTGCTGATAGTACCGTTGAAGAGTGCTACCAGAGGGTAATTGATATTATTAATATAACCAAAGATAAAAAGGCTGAAAAGAAAGGATAGAGAGATGAAAGTTATACTACTTGTTGATGTTAAAGGAACTGGAAAAGCGGGGGAGATAAAAGAGGTATCAGATGGATATGCAAAAAACTTCCTGTTTAAAAATAAATCAGCGGTCCCAGCAGATAATAAAAATATGTCATTGCTAAACCAGAAAAAACAGAGTGAAGAGCATAAAGCTCAGGTAAGAGTTGATGAAGCTCTCTCGCAAAAAGAAAAACTCGAAGGAAAGATAATAAGAGTTGTTGCAAAAGCGGGTAAAGAGGGAAGGCTTTTTGGCAGCGTTACTACAAAAGAAATTGCAAAAGCTGTTAAAGAAGAGTTTGCAATCGAGATAGATAAGAGAAAAATCGAGCTTGAAAATGATATAAAAGCATTTGGCAGCTATGATGCAAAACTAAAGCTTCATCCGGAAGTTGTTGCGACGGTTAAAATAGCTGTATCGGAGAGCAAGTAGAGGGGGGTATAAGTGACTACTTTTGAAAACTATGATGGGTATTCGCGCCTCCCTTTTAATGCTGATGCCGAAATGGCGGTGCTCGGAGCTGTTTTAATAGATCCCGATGCTATAAATATCGTAACGAGCGAGCTGACTGTTGAGAGCTTTTATAAGGATGAGCATCGAGAGATTTATTCGATATACCTAATGATGAATGCAACAGGCCATACGATAGATGTTGTAACAGTAGCTGAAGAGATGAGTAAAAACGGCGTTTTTGAAACAGCCGCTATCTGCAAAAGCTATATCGCTTCCCTTATAGAGGCGGTCCCTTCAGCAAAGACTATCGAGAGCTATATTAATATAGTTAAAGAGAAATATGTTTTAAGAAGGCTTACAGCCGCTTCTCACAAGATAATTAAAAATGTTGAAGAGGGTAGCGAGAGCGCCGATAATATAAGGCAGCTTGCCGAGAGCGAGATATATGATATTGCAAACGGCAAGGATAAGAATGACGTTGTTCGAATTGATAGCGTTATGAAAGAAGTTCTTGATAAGCTAAATCTTTTAGCGAGCGATAGGAGCGGAGATGCTACCGGAATTAAAACGGGGTTTCGCGACCTTGATAATCTGCTAATAGGGCTTGGAAAACAAGACCTTGTGCTTCTTGCGGCAAGACCTTCTGTCGGTAAAACGACCTTTGCTATGAATATCGCTGTGAACGTTGCAAAGAGGGGACATGCAGTTGCTATCTTCTCACTTGAGATGGGCAAAGATCAGCTTGGTCTTCGTATGCTCTCAACCGAGAGTTTGGTTGATGTTTCAAAGCTTCGTACTGGTAAAATAGATATTAACGACTGGCAGAAGATAGGTAACGGAGTTGAGCGGCTGATGAAAACTGATATTTATATAGATGATAGCAGCGGAATAACTGTTAATGAGATGAAATCAAAGCTTCGCAGACTTCGAAATAAAAATTTAGGACTTGTTGTTGTCGATTATCTGCAGCTTATGCATTCAGGTAGGCGGATTGAGAATAGAGTTCAAGAGGTTTCAGAGATAACAAGAGGCCTTAAAATTATGGCTAAAGACCTTGGCGTGCCAATATTAACGCTGTCTCAGCTATCTCGTTCAATAGAAAAACGAGAAGACCACAGACCAAGGCTATCAGATCTTCGTGAGTCTGGTTCTATCGAGCAAGATGCCGATATAGTTTTGTTTTTGGCTCGTGAAGTTATGAAGGGTGAGGATGCACCACAAGAGAGCTTTGCGGCTGATTGCTATGTTGCGAAAAACAGAAACGGTGAGACGGGAGTTGTAACGCTGCAGTTTGATGGCGCTCGCTCAAGGTTTTCCGATACGGAGTTTAATAGGGATGAATAGGTTTGTTTCTGATGCACTTTCTTATTCGCTAAAAAACAATCTTTTTTGCAAAGGGGATTCTATAGTAGTTGCCCTGTCAGGTGGCGCTGATTCGGTGGCACTTCTCGCTTTCTTTAAAGAGATTGAGGAAGAATATCAGATTAAACTGTCGTCATTTCATCTAAACCATATGTTGCGCGGCGATGAGGCTCTTCGTGATGAGCGATTTGCAGAGGAGATTTCAAATAGTCTTTCGGTTCCGTTTTCATCGGTTTCAGTTGATATAAAAGAGATGGCGAAAAGAGAAAAAATTGGAACTGAAGAAGCGGGACGTAAGGCAAGATATAGCCATCTTTCAGCTCTTGGCAGAGACAAAATAGCAACTGCTCATAATAAAAATGATCTTGCCGAGACCTTTTTTATAAACCTTTGCAGAGGGAGTAGCAGCGCAGGACTTGCTTCAATCCCTCCAAAGCGCAGAAATATCATAAGGCCGCTTTTAAACCAAAGCAGAGAGGAAATTGAGCGATATTTAGAGGAGCGTGGGTTGCGATTTGTCACCGACGGGACGAATAGCCAAGATATTTACCTTCGTAATAGAATAAGGCATAGCGTTATTCCAAACCTTTTAGACATTTCACCTGATTTTCTTCAAAAGATTGCAAAGACGACCGAGCTCATATCAGAAGATGAGAGATACCTTTCGGGTATTGCGCAAGAGCTTATCGAAGATAATTCGATAGATATAAAAAAATTAAATAGCAATAGCTTTTCGATTGCGAGCAGAGCAGTGCGGCTGTTATTGCAGAAAAATAAAGCCCCTTTTGATAGCATTAAGATTGAGCTGATATTAGAAAGTGCGAAAAAAGGGAGCGGTGCAGTTAATATAAACGGTGATATTTTCTGCCAGATATATGATAAAAAGCTTTTTGTAACCGAAAAAAAACCGAAAAATAACAATATTTTAACAGTTAAAGGGTTTTCTGACATAGTTTTTTCAAATAAACAGGTTAAATTTATAGAGACCGAAAAAAAGAATATTGACAATAAGCTATTGAGATACGCTATAAGTTGTGATAAAATTATAGGTGCGTTGTCTGTTAGGTCAAGGCGCGAGGGTGATTTATTCCAATATCCAAACAGAAAAGGAACTAAAACTCTAAAAAAACTTTTCAATGAGCTACGTATCCCAAAATGGGAGCGCGATGATATTATAGTTATCGCCGATGAAGAGGGAGTTTTATGGGTTGAGGGTATAGGTGTTTCAAGTCGTGCATTCGGTGGAGATAGACTTATTCAAGTTGAGATTATAGGAGTTGAGAATAATGGGTAAAATGACAGGAACAACAGCTGATATCGAAAAAATACTTATAACAAAAGAGGAAATAGCTGCAAAGGTAGCGCAGATGGGAAGCCAGATTAGTACCGACTATAAAGACAAAAACCTTATGGTGATAAGCGTTCTTAAAGGTTCGGTAGTTTTCGTTTCAGATTTAATAAGAAAGATAGACATTCCAATGTCTGTTGATTTTATGTCGGTTTCAAGCTATGGAAATGAGATGAAAACAAGTGGTGTTGTAAAGATTATTAAGGATCTTGATATACCTCTGCAAGATGTTGATTTGCTTATAGTTGAGGATATCCTCGACTCGGGAAAAACCCTTCAATATATAACTAATATGCTAAAGGCGAGAAACCCAAAAAGCATAAAAGTTGCAACGCTTCTTGATAAACCGAGCAGAAGAGAAGCAGAAATTGTTGCCGACTATGTTGGTTTCGCGATACCTGATGAATTTGTTGTAGGTTACGGGCTTGATTATAGCGAGCTATATCGCAACCTCGATTTTATCGGAATTATGAAAAGAAGTGTCTACGAGACAGAATAAACAAAGCCTTTTAGGGGCATGAGTATATATAATGACTGGAGTTGTTGCTTTTGAAAAAGAATACCAGAAATGTGATTTTTTATATAATTGGAATTGCTGTTCTTATCTATCTGTTTTTATATTTTTCAGATAGGCCAGATCCGGTAACCCATGAATATTCAGAGATAGTCGCGCACTTTGATAGTGGCGAGGTTGATTATTTCACCTTTGATATGGGAACAGGTGAGCTTGTTTTAACGACCGAAGGGTCAACCGAAGAGATAACCTATACCGTTCCAAATGTAAGCGTTTTTCTAACTCAGGTAATTCTCGGTAAAGTTGATGTTATGAACGCCGAGGGTGCAGAGATTGATTATGATTTAATTGCCGCGGAAGAGCTGCCATGGTGGGCATCTATGATTCCGTCGCTTATTCTTGTCGGTGGACTTGTTCTGCTCTATTTCTTTGTAATGCGCCAGCAGGGCGGCGGCGGTGCCGCATCGTTTGGCAAGGTTAAGGTTAAATATAAAGCAGAGGGCGGAAAAACCGTTTATTTTACCGATGTTGCCGGAGCAGATGAAGAGAAAGAAGACCTTGAAGAGATAGTCTCTTTCCTTAAAAATCCCGGGAAATATACCGAGCTTGGTGCAAGAGTTCCAAAGGGTGTTCTTCTAATGGGACCTCCAGGAACGGGTAAAACGCTGCTTGCAAGGGCTGTTGCTGGTGAGGCTGGTGTGCCATTTTTCTCTATTTCAGGCTCAAACTTCGTTGAGATGTTTGTAGGTGTTGGTGCTTCAAGGGTTCGTGATCTGTTTGATCAAGCGAAAAAAGAAAGCCCCAGTATCGTCTTTATAGATGAGATAGATGCAGTTGGTCGTCAGCGTGGTGCAGGTCTTGGTGGCGGTCATGATGAGCGTGAGCAAACGCTAAATCAGCTGCTCGTTGAGATGGATGGTTTTGGCGTTAATGAAGGCGTTATAGTTATGGCGGCAACAAATAGAAAAGATGTTTTAGACCCAGCGCTTCTAAGACCCGGCCGTTTTGATAGGCAGATAGTAGTAAACTATCCAGATGTTGCAGGAAGAGAAGCGATACTTGGAGTTCATGCGCGAAATAAGCCATTTGCGCCAGATGTTGATTTCGGAGTTATAGCTCGTGGAACACCAGGGTTTACCGGTGCAGACCTTGAAAACCTACTAAATGAAGCAGCGCTTCTTTCGGCAAGAAAAGGCCTTAAATCTATAACATCAACTGAAATTCAAGATGCTACGATGAAGGTTTTGATAGGACCTGAGAAGAAGAGCAGAGTAATAAAAGAAGAGGAGAAAAACCTCACCGCATTCCACGAGGCAGGTCACGCTATCGTTACCTTCTGCTGTGATACTCAAGACACTGTTCATGAAATATCAATTATCCCACGTGGCTTTGCCGGAGGGTACACTCTATCGCTTCCAGATCATGATGTGAGCTACAAGCGTCGGCGTGAGATGTTTGAAGAGATTGTTGTCCTACTCGGTGGACGTGTTGCTGAAAAACTTATGCTCGATGATATCTCAACAGGTGCTTCAAACGACCTTGAGAGAGCAACTTCAATAGCTCGCAATATGATAACGAAATACGGATTTTCAGAGGCTCTTGGCCCTGTTGTCTATGGTGAATCTGAGCAGGTATTCCTCGGTCGCGATTTCACCCAATCGAGAAACTATTCAGAGGGAATTGCAAGCTCTATTGATACCGAAGTTCGCAAATTTATCGACGAAGCTTATAAAACTGCTAAAAATATTCTAAAAGAGAATATTGATAAGCTGAAAGCCGTTGCAGAAGTTCTTTTAGAGTTTGAGAAGATAGACGGTGATACCTTCAGAAAAATAATGGAGGAAGATAATACCGAAACTCTTCAAAATATGATAATTAAAACTGATGAAACAGAAGTTGATAGCGAGAATGTTTCTGCACAAACTTCAGAGGAGTCTGTTGTAGAGATGGATGCGACTGAAGAAGTTTCGAAGGAAACAAGTGCTGATGATGAAATAGCAGAAGAAACTGCTGAAGATGTTTCGAGAGAAACAAGTGGTTCGAACGAAGAGAATAGTTAAAACAATATACAAACAAAAGAGGGCACAAAGCCCTCTTTTGTTTGACATAAATCGCTTTTAATTGTAAACTATAACCATAAATAAAGAACAACAACTAATGAGGATGATTTTGTGCCAAAGAAAAAGAAAAATGATTATACAAACGAGAGCATCTCGGCGCTAAAAGGCGCCGATAGAGTTCGGAAAAGACCGGGAGTTATGTTTGGCTCAGATGGAATTGAGGGCTGTCAGCACTCTGTTTTTGAGATACTCTCAAACTCGATAGACGAGGCTCGTGAGGGTCACGGTGACCTTATAAAAGTGCGCTATAATAGAGATTTATCTATAGAAATTGAGGATTTCGGACGTGGAATCCCAGTCGACTACAATAAAAACGAAGAGAGATATAACTGGGAGCTTGTTTTCTGTGAGCTATATGCTGGCGGTAAATATAAGAGTGGTGTCGATTATGAGTATTCGCTTGGTCTGAATGGTCTTGGGCTTTGCGCTACCCAGTATGCATCGAAATATATGGACGCTGAAATCAGGCGAGATGGCAAGGTTTACAATGTCCACTTTGAGCGTGGCGAGAATATAAGCTTTGATAGCAAGGATACACCACTAAAGAGGACAGGCTCGAAGATCAAGTGGCTGCCCGACCTTGAGGTATTCACCGATATAAAAATACCGCGCGAATGGTTTTGTGAGACCCTTAAAAGACAGGCGGTTGTCAATAACTCGCTAAAGTTTGAGTTAACATATATTGATGATGAGGGTGAGCATAACGAAGTCTTTTTCTATGAAAACGGAATAGTTGACTATCTAAATGAAATAGCTGGCGAAGAAACGCTTACGATGCCGCAGTTTTGGCAGGCGGAGAGAGTTGGTCGCGACCGCGAGGACAAAGAGGACTATAAAGTTAAGCTAAATGTTGCCGCTGTTTTTTCAAATAAGATAAATAGAATAGAGTATTACCATAACTCATCATTTTTAGAGCACGGCGGAAGCCCTGAAAAGGCTGTTCGCTCGGCTTTCATCTCGCAGATAGATAGCTATTTAAAGGCAAACAACAAATATCTAAAAGGTGAGAGTAAGATAAACTTCACCGATATTGAGGACTGCTTAGTTCTTGTTTCAAGCTCATTTTCAACGGTTACCTCATATGAAAATCAGACGAAAAAGAGCATTACAAACAAGTTTATAACCGAAGCGATGACCGCATTTCTAAAGCACAATTTAGAGGTCTATTTTCTTGAACGCCCAGAAGAGGCGGCGAAAATAGCGGACCAGGTGCTTGTCAATAAGAGAAGTCGTGAGAACGCAGAAAAAACAAGGCTTAATCTTAAAAAGACCCTTTCTTCTTCTATGGATATCCAAAACAGAGTTTCGAAGTTTATCGACTGCCGAAGCAAAAATCCGCAGGAGCGTGAGATTTATATAGTTGAGGGCGACTCGGCACTCGGCGCTTGTAAACTATCAAGAGATGCCTATTTTCAGGCGATAATTCCAGTTCGCGGCAAAATACTAAACTGCTTAAAAGCCGAGTACGACAAGATATTTAAAAACGATATTATTACCGACATTATAAAGGTGCTCGGTTGCGGCGTTGAGCTATCTGGCAAGAAAAACAAAGGGCTGGCAAGCTTTAATTTAGAAGCGCTGAGGTTTTCAAAAATCGTTATCTGCACCGATGCCGATGTTGACGGATTCCAGATAAGAACGCTAATTTTAACTATGCTTTACAG
>CAYJGN010000009.1:0-15474 GCA_964369635.1 uncultured Oscillospiraceae bacterium | reverse complement strand
AACGAGGGTCTTGTCTATATTGCTGAGTCGCCGCTCTATGAGATAAACACAAAGAGCAAAACATATTTTGCCTATGATGAGCGAGAAAAAGCGAAAATTTTAGATTTGATAGCAAACGAGAAGTTTATTATCCAACGCTCAAAAGGTCTTGGAGAGAATGAACCCGACATGATGTGGCAGACGACGATGAACCCCGAAACAAGAAGGCTTGTTCGTGTTATGCCAAAGGATAAAGTTCGGGATAGAGATACATTTGATATGTTACTTGGCGATAATTTAGCTGGCAGAAAAGAGTATATATTTGAAAATGGCGGTAAGTTTTTAGACTTATCCGATTTAAGTTGAGGTAGCTATGGCGAAAAAGAAAAAAGAAACGAAAAAAAGAGCGGTCATAAACGATGCATTTATCGAAAATGCGGGTCTTGTGCTTGAGAGCAGCATTACCGACACTTTAATTGATAACTATATGCCGTATGCTATGAGCGTTATTGTCTCTCGTGCTATCCCCGAAATAGATGGATTTAAGCCATCTCACCGAAAACTGCTCTATACTATGTATAAAATGGGACTGCTCCGCTCGCAGACAAATGTTAAGAGTGCAAACGTAGTTGGGCAGACGATGAAGCTAAACCCGCATGGTGACGCCGCAATTTACGAAACGATGGTGCGACTTGCACGAGGAAACGAAGCGCTGCTCCACCCGTATATCCTATCAAAGGGAAACTTTGGTAAAGTTTACTCAAGGGATATGGCATATGCCGCTTCAAGGTATACAGAAGTTCGCCTTGAGCCTATCTGCGTTGAAATTTTTGGCGGCATTGAAAAAGATGCCGTAACTTTTGTTGATAATTACGACAGCACCCTAAAAGAACCGACCCTTCTACCGGCGGCATATCCTTCTGTGCTTGTTAATGCTAATATGGGTATTGCGGTTGGAATGGCATCTTCGATATGTCCGTTTAACCTATCAGAAATATGCGAGACAACTATTAAATATATCAGAGATAGCGAGCATGATATTATAACAACTTTACCGGCGCCCGATTTTCCAGGCGGTGGTAGCATTGTTTTTGATGAGAATACTATCCGTGAGATTTATAATACAGGCCGTGGTAGCATAAAGGTGCGTGCAAACTATAGTTATGATAAAACGGCAAACTGCATCGAGATTTTAGAAATTCCATATACAACAACTATTGAAGCGATAATTGATAAAATCGTCGATGGGGTGAAAAGTAATAAGCTTCGCGAAATATCAGATATTAGAGATGAAACCGATTTGCAGGGACTTAAAATAGCAATTGATCTAAAACGCGGAGTTGACCCGGATAAACTAATGCAGAAACTATATAGAATGACCCCACTTGAAGATAGCTTTGGTTGCAATTTCAATATTCTAATCGGGCAAAATCCGCAGGTGCTTGGAATAAAAGCGATACTTGATAACTGGATAGAATTTCGAGTGGGTTGCATTAAAAATGCAACAAAACACGAGCTTGACTCCCTCTCAAAAAGGCTTCACCTCTTAAAAGGTCTCTCGAAAATTCTGCTCGATATCGATAGAGCTATCGAGATTGTAAGAAAGACCGAGGAGGATAGCGAGGTTATTCTAAACCTTATGATTGCCTTTGGAATAGATGAGGTTCAGGCGAATTTCGTGGCCGACATAAGGCTTCGTCAGCTAAATAAGGAGTATATCCTAAAGCGTACCGATGAGATAAAAGAGCTCAAAAGCACAATAGCTGATTTAAAAGATATCCTTGCGAAAGAAGAGCGGGTTCTCGATATCATTATAGAAGACCTAACAAGGATAAAAGAAGAATATCATATCCCTCGTCGCTCTGTTGTTGCGGCAGTGGAGAATATAGTGATTGAAGAGGAAGAGGATGATACCCCAGACTATATCGTTAATATCTTTGTTTCAAAAGAGGGGTACTTTAAAAAGATAACCCCGCAGTCGCTTCGAATGAGCGGCGAGCAGAAGCTCAAAGAGGGCGACTATATGGCGTATACCTTCCCTGAGGTCAGTTCAAAGTCTGAGCTTTTGTTCTTCACCGATATGGGCAACTGCTACAAAGCGCTCTGCAATGAGTTTGAAGATACAAAAGCGAGTTTGATGGGGGACTATATCCCTGCAAAGCTCGGTTTTGAGCCGGAAGAAAAACTTATTTTCACAGCTCTCACGAGCGATTTTAAAGGAAATATCTTATTCTTCTTTGAAAATGGAAAGGCGGCAAAGGTAACACTTAAGAGCTACGAGACAAAAACAAGGCGCAAAAAGCTTGTCAATGCTCTCTCAACTGCTTCAAAGCTTGTTGCGGCATTTTTAGAAACAGAACCTTGCGATTTTCTTTTGATGTCGGTATTAAATAGGGCTCTCGTAGTCAATAGCTCAAAAATAGCTGAGAAGACGACTAAAAACACGGCAGGCGTTTCTGTTATGACCCAGAAGAAGAATAGTTTTGTTGTATCAGTCTGTCATCTTGCCGACGCTAAAATAGAAAATCCGCACAGATATGTTACACGAAATATACCAGCAGTGGGTGCTATGTTATCATTTGAAGATGCGGCAGTTCGATTTGAGATGTAAATTTAAAAGAGATATTGCAAAACTATAAAAACTGTGGTATATTATAATATGCATAAAAGAAAATTAATTAAAAGTTTGGGAAACGAGGAAAAATAATGGAAACAATGGGAACAATAGAGATTGTCAGTGGAATTGTGCTTATAGTCTCTTGTATAATCTTAATAGCGGCGGTTTTACTTCAGGAAGCAAAGACAAGCGGACTTTCGGGTTCAGTTGGCGGCGGTGAGGATTCATACCTCGGCGGCGGACGCGGAAGAACAAATGCTCAAAAGCTTATGGGTGTGACAAAGGTTTTAACTGCACTTGTTTTTATCATCACTTTAGTCGTATCTGCGATAAGTGTCTGGATGTAATTAACATAAACCTTCGCTTTATAGCGAAGGTTTGTTTTTTGTTTAAATAAATGGGGGAAAGATGAATAGTAAACTTATATCGTATCTACACAAAAAAGGACGTGGTGGAGCTGCGTTTGATGAAATTGCGGCGTCATTATATATCAAAAGAAAGCAACTTGATATAGCGCTAAATAAGCTTATTGACGAAGAAAAGGTCTTTCGGGTAAACAACCGATATTTTCTAATAGACCTATTTGATTTTAAGCTCTGCACAATTACCCGCACGAATGCAACATTTGCCTTTGCATCAACCGAAGAGGGAGAAGAGTTTTTTATCCCTGGAGTGTATCTATCGGGCGCTATGGAGGGGGATGTTGTGCTTCTTCGACCAAATGAAGAGCGCGAGGGCGATGATAGCGGACGAGTAGTTAAGATAAAAATACAAAATAATGGCCCATTCACAGGAACGGTTGCAAAGGATGATTTTGGTAAATTTATAGTAACCGGAAATGGTCGAGGGGTTTGTATAAAACTTGATAAAAAAAGCGGGATAGTTCCAAAAACAGGTGAGACGGTTGTTTTTGAACTCTCGAGAAGAGGGCGTAGCCACCGCGAGCACAGGGCAAATGTTTTGCAAAGCTATGGGATTATCTCATCATCTAAGATGAGCGTTCAGTTTATGCTCGATGAATCAGGACTTCGGACAAAATTTCCAAAAAAGGTTTTAAAAGAAGCGGAAGCAGTTTCGCAAAAGAGTATTTCAGATAAAGTATCGGTGAGAAGTGATTTGCGTGCTGAGAATGTCTTTACGATAGATTCTGCATCAACAAAAGATATAGATGATGCTATTTCTATAAAGAAACTAAGCGATGGATATAGATTGTCGGTGCATATTGCTGATGTCTCCCATTATGTTAAATACGGCAGTGAGCTTGATATTGAAGCTTTGGAGAGGGGAACTTCTGTCTACTTTGGAAATAAGGTTATCCCAATGCTTCCAAAGCAGCTATCAAACGGCGTCTGCTCACTAAATGAAAAGGTGGACAGGCTTGCTCTATCTTGTATTATGACATTTAGCAGTAGAGGAATAATGGAGGATTTTGTCTTTAAAAAGAGCGTTATCCATTCAAGGGTTAAAGGTGTTTACTCAGAAATTAACGATATATTAGAGGGTAAAAGCGACCCAGACCTTGACCTTAAATACCGTGAAGTTTCGGATAGCTTTGGGGCTATGGTTGAGCTCTATGAGCTGCTTAAAAAGAGGAGAGAGGATAGGGGTGCTGTTTCTATTGAAACAAGTGAGAGCTATTGCATATTTGATGATGAGGATAGAGTTGTTGATATAAAACGACGTGAGAGGGGATTATCTGAGCAGATAATTGAAGAATTTATGCTCATGGCCAATATGGCGGCGGCTGTTTTTGGGAAAAGTCGCAATCTGCCGTTTATCTATCGAGTTCATGAGAGTCCAGACCCTGAGAGGATAGAAACGCTAAAAGCTCTATTGCGCGCCTTTAATATAGAACCAACTATGCTTGAGGGTGAGATAAAGCCTGCAAGTCTTGAGGCGGTATTGCAATCGACAAAAGCGCAGAGATATGGTAAAGCTGTTAATATTGCGGTCCTTCGCAGTATGGCAAAAGCAGTTTATGAGAGCCGTCCAAAAGGCCATTTTGGTCTTTCGATGGATGATTATGCCCATTTCACAAGCCCGATAAGACGATATCCTGACCTTTATGTTCACAGGGCGATTAAAGCTTCGCTTGATAATGGCAAGGTTAAAGGAAGCGCTGATTCGATAGCGAGTGAGAATAGTGAGAGCGAGCAACGCGCCGTTGTTTTTGAGCGCGGATGCGATGATGTTTATCGCAGTGAATATATTGCGCCGCATATCGGAGAAATATTCAAAGGTGAGGTATCATCTATTGCACCACACGGGATATATGTTGAGCTTCCAAATACCGTTGAAGGGCTTGTCCGCATTAAAGATGATGCGCTAAGAGAAGAGGGCGTTGTTACTAAATACTTCTCATTTGACCTAAATCGCGAGATTATGATAGGCGATGAAGTGCAGGTGAAAGTTATTTCGGCAAATATTCTAAGTGGCAAGATAGATTTTGAGTTTGCGCCGGAGTAGGATATGTATTATAAAAATAGAAAACTTGGTATCATTTGTATAGCTCTCTCAGCAATACTTTATGGGTTTGCGCCTGTTATTGTTAAGTTTTTACAAACGGCCTCTCTTTCAACGGCTATGATAGCTATCTATCGCAATATGTTTTGTGTAGTTATAACATTTATTATCGCACTATGCAAAAAAGAGAGTCTTAAAATAAATAGAAAAGAGTTTGTTAAACTTGCAAGGGTTTCAGTCTCTGGTCAGTTTATTGCGACGCTACTTTTATATAATTCATACTTATTTTTGCCGGTAGGAACAGCAACCGTCCTTCACTTTACCTATCCCCTATTTGCGGCGGTTATTCTATTCCTTCTATTTAAAGAGAGGATAAGCAAATTTAAGACGATGGCGCTTGCCGTTTCAACAGCTGGACTTTTGTTTTTTATGGGTGGTGGTAGTGAGAGTGTTTTAATTGGCTCTTTGCTTGCAGTTGTTTCTGCAGCCGCTTATGCTATTTATATAGTTTATATAGACAAGGATAAAATTTCGCTGTTATCACCGAATAAAGCTGCATTTTACATAAGCCTTATAGCAACTGTTTTTCTTGTTATCTATGCAGTTGCAACAGGTCAGTTTGTAATAGTTATAGACTTAAAAGTGTTGCTGTTGTCAGTGCTGTTATCGCTTACGACGTCATTTGGCGCTGTTATCCTAATTCAGATAGGTATAAAGAACACAGATGCAATAACTGCCTCGCTCCTATCGCTCTTTGAACCTGTTTTTGGTATTATATTTGGAGTTTTACTACTATCGGATGTTATACCAGGAGTTCAATGGATCGGCAGTATAATAATTATAGCGGCTCTTTTGATAACAGTCTTTGAAAAAAGGGGAAATATAAACGAGAGTGATGAGCAGGAAGAGGTTCAATGATAAATTATCTGCTTTTGATATTAAATATTATATCCTATCTGCTGTTTTTCTGTGACAAACAGTTTGCGCGCAAAAATAAAGGTAGAATATCTGAGAAAACATTGTTATTATCGGCTTTTTTAGCAGGCGGGCTCGGGGCTTTTCTCGCAATGTATAGCTGTCGGCATAAAACAAAAAAACTGAAATTTGTTATTTTAGTTCCGCTTTTTTTGATTATTCAACTCATCGGTTACCTATATATTTGTTTTAAATAAGGTTTATCGACTGTAAAAGAGCAATATTTTAGCATAGCGAAAAATAGAGAAATTAGTCGACAGCTTTTGTGTTTATTATCGCAAAGACTGTCGATTGCCGTTTTAATAGAAAAAATAAATGTTTTACCCAAAAATCGAGATACAAAACGAAACTGAAATAGAAAGTTATTTCGACAAAATTCGGCACAAATCATTGCGGTATTCGCCCGATTTCGACATATGTTTTTGTGAGTAAATACAAAAATCGTGAAATATATTGACATTTTGTGATAGAAATGTATACTTGCAGTAGTGATTTGCGGGGGGATTTGGAAATCATAAATTCTGGAGGATTGAAAAAATGGCAAACCACTTAAAAGTACTAATTGGGGATAATAGCGATGAGGTTGGGAAGAGCATCAAAGAGAATGCAAATGATTTGAATTTTGTTCTGACGCTTATACCAAGGGATGGGAATGCAGTTATTAAAAGCTGTGAAGAGAATAATTATGACGTTGTCATAATTGATATCTTTATGCAAAACCAAGATGGAATTGAAGTTGCAGAAAAACTTCGCGAAAACGGTTACAGCGGCAAGATTGTTGCGATGACCTCGATGAGCAATAGCTTTTTTGAGCAGTCTATTATTTCTGCTGGAGCGGATTTTGTCGTCTATAAACCATTCGACCCAAGAATAGTTCTAAAAAGAATTTCAGAGCTCTGCGGATCTGAGATGATAACGCAAAATGTACAAGGCTCTCTCGAAGGTGAGATAACAGAGATTATGCACCAGATAGGGGTTCCTGCTCATATCAAGGGTTATCAGTATCTGCGGGACGCTATAACTATGACGGTGCAAGAAAAAGAGCTTATTTCAGCTGTTACAAAAATTTTGTACCCAACAATAGCGAAAATTAACAAAACAACGAGTTCAAGGGTTGAGCGGGCGATAAGGCATGCTATTGAAGTTGCATGGGATAGAGGCGATGTTGATGTTCTAAATTCATATTTCGGCTATACTATCCATAATCTTCGAGGAAAACCAACAAACTCGGAGTTTATAGCAATGATAAGCGATAGACTTCGTCTTAAAATTAAAACGCGGGTTTCAAAATAAACACAAATAATTTTCACTTGCTGGTGCGCTAAAATCATCTTTTGTTTTTTAATGGATTGCAATAATTCGCCTGCTATTTTGCAAAGAGATGGCTTGCCATGTCCGCCAAATTTCAGTAAACTTTATGGTTAAGAGAAAGCTTCACGATAAATCGTCTCAAAAAGGTTAATTATTGATAAAACACGACGAATTAAAAATAATAGTTACTTCGCTTTGAATATTTGCATCGCACCACCTCTCAATAATATAATTTAAACAAATTTACACCAACTCTGTTGGTGTTTTTTGTTTTTGTATGCGGTTGAGGTATATTGATTTTAGCGCACTAAAATGATATAATAAAAATTAATATTATTTCGAAGAGGTGGATATGGCATTTGAAGAGAGAGTTTCCGTTATAGTTGGGCATTATGGAAGCGGTAAAACTAATTTTTCGCTTAACCTTGCCGCTCATTTTGCTGATGAGGGCAATAAAGTGGCGATAGTTGACCTTGATATTGTGAACCCATACTTTCGAAGCTTTGAGCATAAAGAGCAGTTTGAAAAGATGGGGATTTCAATTAAAGCACCAGCTTATGCGGCATCAAACGTTGATATTCCTGCAATATCTTCTGAGTTATTTGGAGTTATAAGCGGTTTTGATGGCAAGGTTATAATTGATGTCGGTGGTGATGATGCAGGTGCAACAGCGCTTGGCTCATTTCGTCAGCTTCTTTTAAAACAGCAGGTAAAATACTATTGCGTTATAAATGAGCGGCGGTATCTTGAGGATGCGATTGAAGAGAGTGTCGAGGATATTAAAGCTATTGAGCATAAGGGAAGAATAAAGATAGATTATCTTATAAACTGCACAAATCTCGGCGCTGCAACAACCAAAGAAATAATAGAAAACTCAAAAGCTTATGCAGATGAGCTCTGCGAAAAACTCGGTATCGAAGTTGCCGCTACTGCGGTTATCGAGGGTATCGAAGTGAACCCCCTGAAAGTTTCAGGTGAGATAATTAAAAGTCGGCTTTATGTGAAACCGATTTGGTTATAATAGGAGGTAAAATAATGGCAAAGATAACAGTTGATAAGTCACTTTGTAAAGGCTGCTCGCTATGTACGACGGTATGCCCAAAAAATATAGTTGAGCTCGATAATGATGTGATTAACGAGAGCGGATATCATCCGGCTAAATGTATAGACGATAGCAAATGTATCGGGTGCGCATTCTGTGCAACAATATGCCCTGATTGCGCTATAACGGTAGAAAGGTAAGGTGGAGAAAATGGCTGATAAAGTATTGATGAAAGGCAATGAAGCCTTGGCGGAAGCTGCAATAAGAAGCGGTTGTATCCACTTTTTTGGGTACCCTATAACCCCTCAAACAGAGCTTTCTGCTTATATGAGTAAAAAACTGCCGAAAATCGGCGGAGTGTTTTTGCAAGCTGAGAGCGAAATAGCAGCTGCAAATATGGTGCTTGGAGCGGCGTCTGCCGGTGTTCGTGTTATGACGAGCTCATCAAGCCCTGGAATTTCGCTAAAAACAGAGGCTATATCATATCTTGCAGGTAGCGATATGCCTTGTGTGCTTATAAATGTTCAGCGTGGAGGCCCGGGACTTGGCGGTATTCAGCCGAGCCAGGCGGACTACTTCCAGGCGACAAAAGCGCCCGGTCACGGAGACTTGCATATAATGGTTTTTGCGCCATCGACCATTCAGGAGATGATAGATACCATTGCAAAAGCTTTTGAGAAGGCGGATGAGTATAGAGTTCCTGCTATGATACTAATTGACGGTATGCTCGGTCAGATGATGGAGCCTGTAAGCTTTGAGAATACCGATGTCAAGACATTTGAAAAGCCTTGGGCAACAAACGGTTGCGACGGTTCAAGAGAGCGCAATATAACAAATTCTCTCTTTATTCAAGCGGAAACTCTTGAAGAGAGAATACTTGAGAGATTTGAGAGATACCAAAAAATCAAAGATAACGAAACAGAAATCGAGCTTTTAGATACCGATGATGCAGATTATGTTATAGCAGCATATGGCGCTACAGCGCGTATCGCTTCAACTGCCGCGAAAATTTGCAGAGATAAAGGAATAAAAGTTGGAGTTGCAAGACCTATAACCCTCTGGCCGTTCCCAGAAAAAGCGATTTCGCAAATTGCTATGAATGTTAAAGGTATATTAACTGTTGAGATGAGCATGGGTCAGATGGTTGAAGATGTAAGACTTGCGGTAAACGGTGTTTGTCCTGTCGAGTTTTACGGAAGAACTGGTGGCGTTATCCCATCACCTGACGAGATTGTCGAAGCAATAGAGAAAATGGCTGGAGGTGCTGTATAATGGCTGTTGTATTTGAAAAAACAAAGGGTCTTTGCGATGTCAAAACCCATTATTGCCCTGGTTGTACCCATGGTATAGTTCACCGTATTGTCGGTGAGTGTTTAGTAGAGCTTGGGCTTCTTGAAAAGTCGGTAGGTGTTGCTCCTGTTGGCTGTAGTGTTTTTGCTTATAACTACTTTAACTGCGATATGATAGAAGCTCCTCACGGTAGAGCGCCTGCTGTTGCAACAGGTCTTAAGAGAGCGCTTCCAGAGAATATAATATTTACCTATCAGGGTGACGGTGACCTTGCAGCTATCGGTACTGCTGAAACTATCCACAGTGCTGCTCGCAGCGAGAATATAACAATTATATTTATAAACAATGCAATCTACGGTATGACTGGTGGCCAGATGGCCCCAACAACTCTACCGGGTCAGGTAACACAGACGACACCTTACGGCCGCGATGTTAAATACAGCGGTGGACCTATAAAGGTTTCAGAGATGCTTGCAACAATTGACGGTGCAACATATATCGAGAGGGTTGCAGCAAACAACATAAAGAATATTAAAGATACAAAAAGAGCTATCAAAAAGGCTTTCCAGTATCAGGCAGAGGGCAAAGGCTTCTCGCTTATAGAAGTTCTTTCAACATGTCCTACAAACTGGGGTATGACTCCTGTTGAGGCGCTTGACTGGGTAACTAATACTTTAGAGCCTTACTATCCGCTCGGCGTTAAAAAAGATGTGGGAGGGGAGAGATAATGAATAAAGAACTCACACTGCTTTTTGCAGGTTTTGGCGGACAGGGAGTTTTGTTTGGCGGTAAAGTGGCTGCTTATGCGGGGCTTGTTGATGAAAGACAGGTTTCATGGCTTCCTTCATATGGCCCTGAGATGCGTGGCGGTACTGCCAACTGCTCAGTAACTATTTCAGACTCACCAGTAGGCTCACCGCTAATACTCAAGCCAAACGCATTAATTGCACTAAACCTTCCATCTTATGATAAATTTATAGATTCTGTAGTTCCTGGCGGCACGGTTATAATAAATAGCGCACTTATAAATAAAAAGTGCGAGAGGGATGATATAAACGTTTCATATATCCCGGTAACGAGTCTTGCGGAAGAAGAGGGGCTTTCTGGCCTTGCTAATCTAATTGCTCTTGGCAAGCTTCTTGCAATACACCCTTTTTCAACTAAAGAGTCGGTTTTTACCGCAATTGAAAAATGTGTTCCACCGTCAAAGATGTCTCTATTAGACGGAAACAAAAAAGCCCTTACGTTGGGTATTCAATTTTAATGAATAAAGAGAGCGTTATTGCTCTCTTTATTTTTATTATATTATTAATTGTGATATAAGCTGGAAGCAACTAATTGGTTAAACGGTTTAAGTGCAATTTAATTTTATTATTTGTAAAAAAATGCAATATTTATGCAAAAATTATAGATTTTTAGTTGAAATGCTTAAATTAAAGTAGTATAATTTTATTACAAGGTGATTTTATGAATAAACTATCCCGTTTGATTTTTCTAATATCGAGCGCATTTATGGCACCAGCCGCTATTATAGCTTTCGGTGCGTTTTTAGACGTCAGATATAGTCTGTCGGGGGTATCGGTTTTAATTTCAATTGTAATTTCCCTATGTGTAATTGTAACATCGGTGATAAAGGCGGTAAAACTTAGTGAAAGAGATAATGAAGAGCAGTGAATATCGGTTGCAACTTCTCTCCCTTTTGTATTTTGCCATAGTTGCAGATGTAATTGCTGTTTTAACCATGCTTCTGCTGGAAATCGATATGCAGATTGGTATTGTATCGCTTTTTGTCGGCAATATCTATATGGTATTAAACTTTACATGGCTTTACCACAGTGCCGATAAGGCTTCGAGAATGGAAATTTCACAGGGACTTTATTATATGGCTCGAAAAGGACGGCTTCGCTTTTTAGCAACAGCATTATATTTAGTAATTTGCTATCTGCTTTTCTCTTTGCACCCGTTATACCTTGCGATACCGCTTCTCTATTTTAAGTATATGAATTATTTTAATGCAATAAGGAGGAAATGATGTCAGGACCAAAAATTTATTTTGAGATACCGATTCTCGGCGGTATTATGGTGACAGAAACGATGGTCAACATGCTAATTGCTGTGATTTTCTTATCGGTGATGTCTATCTGGCTTGGAAGCAATCTAAGCAAAAGGCCAGGTAAGCGCCAAATTATCGCTGAAAAGATGGTCACGGTGCTTTATGATTTGGTTGAGCAGAGTATGGGGGCCAAAAAGGTTCGAACATGGGCTCCATATATCGGAACGCTTTTCTGTCTTTCAATTGTAAGCTCACTTTTAAGCTTATTCGGACTTCGTCCACCAACTGCCGATTTTAACGTAACTTTCGGTTGGGCGCTTTTAACATTTGTTATGATTCAAGGAACAAAGATTAAAAGAAACGGAATTGGCGGATATTTCAAAGGGTTTGCAGATCCTATGTGGCCGCTAACCCCTATAAATATCATGTCGGAGCTATCAACTCCTGTTTCGATGGGATTTAGGCATTTTGGTAATATTCTATCGGGTGTTATTATATCAACCCTAATCTATCAAGGTCTTGGGTCGATAACAGCATCGTTTACCTCTATCCCATTTATGCAGATAGGTATACCGGCGGTGGCTTCGCTATATTTTGATTTATTCTCAAGCTTTATGCAGGCGTTTATATTTATTATGCTAACGATGGTTTTCGTCGCAATGGCAGACGAGTAGACAAATAAAATAATACCAAGGAGAAGAGTTCTCCTGTAAAGGTATTTTTTATAAATTATAAAAAATTTTAGGAGGATCTGTTTTATGGAAAGAGAAATTGTACTAATGGGATGTGCTATAGGTGCGGGACTTGATATGATAGCTGGTATCGGTCCAGGTATCGGTCAGGGTTATGCAGCAGGTAAAGCTGTTGAGGCTGTTTCACGTCAGCCAGAAGCTCAACCAGCGATACTAAGAACTATGCTTATCGGTTGTGGTGTTGCTGAGTCAACTGGTATCTACGGTCTTGTTGTTGCGATTCTATTAATGTTCGTAAACCCGATTATAGGTATGCTTTAATCGTTAATTGGAGGGAGTATTAGCCCATGGAAAATGAAATGCAAATTTTTAGCATTGATGTGTGGCACCTCATCTTTGTTTGGGTAAACCTTTTTATCCTTTTTCTCATTATGAAGAAGTTTCTCTTCAAACCGATTATGGCTATGATTGATGCAAGAGATGCGGAAATCAAAGCAAACTTCGACGATGCAGAAGCTGCAAAATCGAGTGCTATTGCGCTTGAAAATGAATATAGAGAGAAAATTGAAGATGCTAAGAGTGAGGCGGCTTCGATTGTAAAGGGTGCAAAGAAAACTGCAACTATCAAAGGTGAAGAGATTCTAAAAGAAGCTAATGAGAAAGCTCATCAGCTTAAAGTTAAAGCGGATAAAGATATTGAAATTGAAATCAGTCGTGCTAAAAATATTCTTAAAGACGATATTTCGGACATTGCAATTTCGCTTGCTTCGAAAATTGTTGACAAAGAAGTGGACAAAGAAATCCATAATGATATGATAAACAAGTATTTATCGGAGGAAATAAGAGATGTCATCTAATGCTGATATAGTATATTCAGAGGCGCTCTTAAAAACCTATAACGACGATAAATCTCTTCCTTTGGTTTTAGAAGAATTTAAAGCTATCAAAGATATTATTGTTGGTAATGCCGAGTTCTTACCGCTCTTATCCTCACCTGTGGTTTCGTTTGAGGATAAAGAGAAGATGATTGATAAATTATTTACGGGAAAAATTGAAGAAAATCTTCTAAATTTTCTGAAAATTCTTATCAAAAACAAAAGAATTGCTGGTATTTCATCTATATATGAAAGCTTTAAAAGATTCTCACACGAGAGATTATCGATAGTTGAAGCAAATGTTGTTACTGCTTATGAGCTAACAGCAGAGCAGAGTGCTGGAATAGCAAAAAAACTTTCAGATAGGCTCGGTAAAGAGGTTATCATAACAGAAGAGATAAACAAAGACCTAAAGTGTGGTATTTCTGTGCTTATAGGCGATAAAGAGTTAGACCTCAGTATTCGGGGTCGAATGGAAGAGGTTTATGATGACCTCATGTCATTAAAAATTTGAGGGAGGCAGATATGAATTTAAGGCCTGAAGAAATTTCCGCCCTTATATCCGAGCAGATAGTGAACTACAAAGCTGTAACAGAGCAAACCGAAACTGGTAGAGTTGTTATGGCGGGCGATGGTATTGCTAAAATATACGGTCTCGATAGCTGCATGAGTGGTGAGCTTTTAAAGTTCTCAAACGGTCTATATGCTATTGCTCAAAACCTTGAGGAAGGCAGCGTTGGTGCGGTGCTTCTCGGCGGCGATGAGGATGTTAAAGAGGGCGATATAGTTAAGCGAACAGGAGCTGTTGTTCGTGTCCCTGTCGGGGATGCTATGCTTGGTCGTGTTGTCAATGCGCTCGGACAGCCGATTGACGGCAAGGGTGAGATTAAAACAGATAAAACGCGTCCTATCGAGTCGGATGCACCGGGAATTATCGAGAGAAAACCGGTTACCGTCCCACTTCAGACAGGTATCAAAGCTATTGATAGTATGATTCCAATCGGTAGAGGACAGCGTGAGCTTATTATAGGTGACAGACAGACAGGTAAAACAGCTATTGCGGTTGATACCATTATCAACCAAAAAGGCAAAGATGTTATCTGCATCTATGTTGCAATCGGTCAGAAAAACTCAACCGTTGCAGAGCTTCATGAAACGCTATCAGCAGCTGGTGCTATGGACTATACCATTATCGTTGCGGCAACCGCTTCAGATGCGGCACCACTTCAGTATATCGCGCCTTATAGCGGATGTGCTATGGGTGAGCATTTTATGTATGAGGGCAAAGATGTCCTTTGTATATATGATGATTTATCAAAACATGCGGTTTCCTACCGTGCAGTCTCGCTGCTTCTTCGCAGACCACCAGGGCGTGAGGCTTACCCCGGAGATGTTTTCTATCTCCATTCAAGACTGCTTGAGCGTTCAGCCCAGCTATCAGACGCAGAGGGCGGCGGATCTCTAACAGCTCTACCTATAATCGAAACACAAGCGGGAGACGTATCAGCTTATATCCCAACAAACGTTATCTCTATCACCGACGGTCAGATATTCCTTGAGAATGAGCTTTTCAATGCGGGTATTAAACCGGCTGTAAACCCTGGTATCTCGGTATCAAGGGTTGGTGGTAATGCTCAGATTAAGGCGATGAAAAAGGTTTCAGGTTCACTAAAACTTGCATATTCGCAGTATCGTGAGCTTCAGAGCTTTGCCCAGTTCGGTTCAGACCTTGATAAAGATACCAAACAGCGTCTCGATCATGGTGCTCGTATCGTTGAGGTGCTAAAGCAAGATAGAAATAAGCCATATCGCGTTGAGGATCAGGTTTGTATATTCTTCGCGGCTGTTAATGATTATTTAAAAGATATTGATGTTGATAAGATTATAGAGTTTGAGAGTGGGCTCCTTGAGCATATCGAGGCAAACTACGGCGATGTAACTGCATCAATAGTTGAAAATAAAGAACTTCTACCCGAGATGCAAGAAAAACTCGGAAACGCTATAACTGAGTATGTAAGTATCTTCAACTCATAAAGAAGGAGGGATATTGTGGCCTCTGTTAAAGAAGTCAGACTTCGAATTAAAAGTGTTGAGAGCACCATGCAGATAACAAATGCTATGAAGCTTGTTGCCTCGGCTAAATTCAAAAAGGCGAAAAATCGTCTCGATATCGCAAC
>CAYJGN010000008.1:20092-49897 GCA_964369635.1 uncultured Oscillospiraceae bacterium | reverse complement strand
TCACTACCCTCACTTACTCTGCCGCCGGCAGCGTTCGGTCGTTCACCCACACCCCCGAGCGCCGTGTACGACTGCTCACTTTTTAAAAATAACTATATCGCTCGAAGTAGACTGTTCACCTATCGGTGAACGATACTCGCGATATGTATTTTTAGAAAAAGCTCCGAATATGTGGCTTTGTTAGTGCATTTGTCCTTAGCTTTGTTTTACCAATTAAACAATTAAGTTTCAAATAAATAAACCTGTGAATTTTAAAATTCGCAGGTTTTTTTGTTACAAGTTTCTTTATAAGTATCCACCTTATGGCGGACTTTTTTAACTTAATTCATACCTACTTTTTATTCTCAGCATTGAATTTGAGTTTTGAGTTAAGTATCTTTTGAATCTGCAAAAAAGTTTGAAGTTCACGGATAGAGAACTCTTCAATGCATTCAAATATTTCATCATAACTCTCTAAATCAAACTGTTTATGGTGCTTATGGATTATCTTTCCGCTCTCAGTAAGTAAAAGCAAAGTGTTCCTTGCTGACATAGGATGAGTCTTCTTTTCGAGGTATCCTTTCTTAACAAGTCTATCGATAAGCTGCGAAACGGCGCTTTTTGTCTTTTTCATCTTCCTTGAAATATCGGTAATGTTGATTTCTGGATTGTTTCCAATCAGCTCAATAGTATGGCACTCGGCAGGATACAAAACATCCTCGGTGCCATATTTTCTATTTGTATTCTCATATTTATTTATATATTCAGTAGATAAAATCAACGATTTCATAATATCGTTAAAAAGCTTTCTTCTCTCCATATCTCTCCTCCTAATATTGTTTATCATATTAACAATATTATATAATAAAAAACTTTTAAGTACATATATATTTAATAAATAATTGCAATTTAGATGATTTTACAATAATTTTTTTGTTTTTTGGGCAAAAAAACCATTGTAATGCAGTTAAATTCGCCGTACAATAGTTAATATACTTAACTGTTTTTGTGGAGGAGGTGATATTATTTTTGAAATGACTGATAGAAGAGACACATCATCAATAAAGTGGAACCCAGAGCTTATAAAAAAATGGTGCGGAAAATGCTATCCCGATACGCTATCATATTGGGTTGCAGATATGGACTTTAAGTCGCCGCCTGCAGTTTCAGAGGCACTATTAAATATCGTGAACGAAGGGGTTTATGGGTACAGCGACTTCACAGACGATTATTATCAAGCGGTGATTGGTTGGTATAACCGCAGATATGGTGTTGATGTTAGAAAAGAATGGATATGTTATAGCAATGGAATAGTACCGACTATAAATTATATTATCCAGAATTTCACAAATACAGGAGACGGGGTAATTATTCAGCAGCCTGTATACTACCCATTCTCGCAAGCGATAGAGAATAACAATAGAAATATTCTAAGCAATGAATTAATCTATGATGGCGAGAGTTATAGCATAGATTTCGAGGACCTTGAAAAACTTGCAAAAAGAGATGATGCAAAGCTTATGGTACTATGCTCACCGCACAACCCGGTGGGAAGGGTTTGGAGCGAAGATGAAATTCTGCGAATTTTAGAGATATGCAAGCGCTATGATGTTTTACTAATTAGCGATGAAATTCACAGCGATATTGTTTACGGTGAGAATGTCCACAACTGCATACTGAAATATCCGCAGTATTATTCAAATGTTTTTCTTGCATCTTCCCCGACAAAAACATTTAACATAGCGGGAATACAAGTTGCAAACATCATAATCCCAGATAATGGACTTCGGGAGAAGTTTAAAAAAGCACTGATGAAATATAATGTTTTGTTGCCTAATATTTTCGCTGGTGCCGCAACAATAGCAGCATATACAAAGTGCGACAGTTGGCTATCTCAGCTGCTATCCTACCTTGAGGGAAATATAGACGCAATGAAAAAATTTCTAAGCGATGCAATGCCGCAGGTGAAACTGGTAGAACCGCAAGGCACAACCCTTGCATGGATTGATATGAAAAACAGAGAAAACTACAAAGAAAGAGCTCTAAAACTAACCGATAAAGCTCACGTGGCGATTGACAATGGATATATATTTGGCAGTTGCGGTGAGAGCTTTGAGAGGATAAATTTTGCGACAGAGCGAGGGGTACTACTGCAAGGTCTTCGCAGAATAGCAGATAATCTATAAGTGAAAATAATTTGGGAGGAATTTATATGAAAAATCTAAACTATAAAGATTTAGTAACGATAGGTCTTGGTGTTATAATCGGAAGTGGCGTTATAACGCTAACAGGATTTGGAATAGGCCATACCGGAACAGGTATCTTCTGGGCATATATTTTGGCGGCAGTTGCGTTTATGTTCTCGATGTTGCCAACTTTAATTGTCGGGGTAACTATACCGAGAACCAGCTATTCATATACCGTATCAAAAGAGCTTCTAAGCCCGATAGCCGGCGGTATGTTTTTGATGATATTTTTTATTGGACGTATAATAATGGCTTTCTTTGGTGTTGCATTTGCAAATTATGTAACATCGCTCATGCCTGGAGTTCCGGCAATGCCTGTTGCGATTGGCGTTATAACGGTTTTCTATGTTATAAACCTTTTTGGCATTAAATCAGCAACTAAAATCCAGAAAGTTCTAAATATTATCCTTATATTAGCGCTTAGTTCTTTTGCGCTTTTAGGTGTTCTAAAACTCGAGCCAGATGCGCTCTCATCAGCACGTATGTTCCCAAATGGTATGGAGGGACTAATATCAGCTGTTGTGCTCGTAATGTTCTCAATGGGCGGCGGACTAACACTCCTTGAGTTTGGCGGAAAGGTTGATAAACCACAAAAAACTCTTCTATATGCAGCTCTAACAGTTACCGTTGTAGCAACAGTGCTATTTGCATTTGTAGGTCTTGCTGGTGGTGGTGTTCTACCTCAAGAGCAGGTTGCAAATCAGCCGCTAACTTTTGCCGCAGAAACAATTTATGGCAGCCGTGCCGGCGCTATATTCTTTGTTATAGGCGGTGCGCTTATGGCTATTGCCACCACAATAAACTCATCACTTATGTGGTACTGCAACACTATGATAAAAGGTGTTGACGATGGTTGGTTCCCAAAATCAGTTGCAAAAACAAATAAATGGGGCGCACCATATGTTCTTTTAACAATATTCTATATAATCGGTATAGTACCGATAATACTCGGCGCAGATATAGGATTTTTGGCAACAGTTGGAACTGGTCTTGCTCTTCTATTCTATCTAATTCCAAACTTTGCACTAATTAATCTTCCAAAGAAATACCCAGAAGAGTGGAAGGCATCGAGATTTTACATTAAAAATCAAACAGTTGTCACCATATTTACATTAGTCTGCTCAGGCGTCTTTATTGCACTAATTACCTATAACTTTATAAGATATAGCCCTGTTGTTTTAATGTCGATAGGTGGCGTTCTACTCGCTTGTTTTGTCTATGTTATTCTTCGTCGCAAACATATATCATAAGAGGGGCAATTTATGAGTTTTGAAGTGAAAACGGTCATAGATCATATAGGTATAATTTCAAAAGATCTCTCGCTCTCAGGGGATATATTTGTAAAACTTGGGTTTGCAACTGGCGGTAGAGCAACTCTTGATAGTGGAATAGAGGGTGAAACAGCTCCGCCGACAAATATGCACTTTGTATTTGACAATTCATATATAGAATGCATAAAATCAAATGAAGGCGACTATCTTCGCGAATATTTGCAATCTGATTGCGCTCTGCACACAATAGTGCTTAGCAGCAAAGATATAAAAAACTCACACAAGAAACTGGCAGAGGGCGGATATCAAGTGAGTGATATTATGCAAGCTGGTCGAGAGGCAAATCACGGAGAGCTTAAAGGTCAAGCGACATTTGATTGGGTAAAGATCGGAAATCCCGCAGTGAAAAATACTCTACTTGGAATTGTTGAGCATAAAACAAAAGAGCTTATCTACCAAAAAACAAGGTTTGTGCATGATAATGGCGCATATCTCTTAAACGATATATTTATACTTGAAGGCGAAGGACATAAAGATGATTTTATAAATATCGAGAATCTTCTTTGCGATACTGCCGATAGCGAATACACTATAAATAATGCGAGTATTTTATCAAAAGACGAATGCCTTTTAAAATTTGGCGTAGCAGTTGATGAAAAAAGAAGTAGCTATGTGGGACTTTCGTTTAAAGTTGATGAGATAAAAAAGATAGAGAGTATTGCAACGAAACAAAATATTCCATTTAAAAGATGCAAAGACGGTTTAATTTTTGACTTCGCTTTAGAGATGAACTTATTTTTACTGTTTACCGAGTAACCAAAGAGCAAAGCTATAATGCAATTAACATTTATGAAAGCTATCCGCTAAAATGTGGATAGCTTTTAATATACCAAAAAATCGCTTATGCACCTTCCATTTATTGCATATTGCTCCTTTGCATTGTATAATGAAAATGATAATAAAACCTATGGTTGCGAAGACTGAAAAATGAGTTAGGAGAAATTTATGAAATCAAACGAGATGGAAAACCAGTTTACAGAGATTTCGGCAAAATCTCTTGAGACGCAAGAAAACGAGCAAGAAAACATTGCAAAAAGCGATGAACAGTCGCACGAAGCACTCTACAGAACAGAGAAAGAGTTCGCAGATAGCAACAATCAGGATTTAAACTATGAAAAAGCTTTGGGGTTTTATCAAAAGGCTTTGGAGCATGCTAAAGAAAACAGACAAATGGCCGGTGGACTACCTGCGGAGGAGATGCTATCAGAAGCCTATAATAACGTCGGAGAGATTTATTTTAAGCTGAATAATTCCACAGAAGCTATATCGATGTTTAACGCGGCTATTGAGATAGAAGAAAAGCTTATGACTGCCGTCAAAAATGAAACAAATAACCCTGAAAATGATTATAATAAAAATTACTGCCGAAGCTATATAAATTTAGGGCTTGCTTATCTGCAGCAAAAGGACTATAAAAATGCTTTTTCGAGTATCGACAGTGCGGGTCTCGTAGCAAATAACAGGCTCGCGGTTTTTGGGAGAGATATTGATAGTAAAGCGCTAAAGGATTGCTCACAAGCTATGGGCGATTATTACTGGGCTATCACCGACTATAAAACCGCCGTGGCATACTATCAAGCGGCGTGTGATATAGCAAGGAAGCTATATGATAAGTTGCAGAGTAGCAGCGCGAAATTGGAATTTGCAACAGCTTTGATGAAAACGGCGGATAGTATTCGCATATTAAACGGCAACAGCGCCTCGGTTTCTCTGTATGAAGAGTCTCTTCACCTATTTGAAGAGATCTCGGCAGAAACTGATACAAAGCAAAGTTATAGCGATTTGGTTTCTATAAGCAAAAGGCTATATGATATCTATATTGCAGAAGATGATAAAGAAAAAGCTATTGAGATGGCGAGGTTGCAAGGGCTTTTTTTGGGCGGTTTAGAAAAATATCAGGATGCGCAGCAAATGCTAAAGACGGCAGTATCGCTCGGTGATTTGTTTATAGATACAACTACCGACGCAGAATTCTTAAAAGACTATGCCGATGATTGCAATATAGTAGCGAAAGAATACGAAACTGAAAACAAATATGAGTTGGCAGCAACATATTACGAAAAAGAGGTTGCGGTAGTTATAAAAATGGTTCAGCAAGATCTTTTAGAGATTGATATAGATAAGCTGATACTAAAAATAGCATATCTTAAAAACATTTATAGCGACATTCTTCTAAATGATGCAAAATGCAATATCTACAAAGGGCGGATAAGGCAGCTTTTATATATTAAAGCGGTGGCTGAAGATGCGCCTCAAAAAAGAATTTTGCAGTGCGCTAAAGAGCTTTATGATTATGGCAAAATATGCTTTGCCGATAAAAACTATAACGAAGCAAACGCCTTCCTTATAGATGCGACAAGTGGCTACCAAAAGATATATAAAACCGAGAAAAGCGTTGAAATATATGAAGCTTTAGGTTTTTGTGATCTTTGGAGAGGGCGCATTTATGAAATCTTTAGAAACTATGAAACCGCAATCCGCTTCTTTGACAATGTAGTTAGTTACAGTGAATATTTAGCCGACAATGTAACAACTTTTCAAAGGGTTGTGGCACTTATAGAAGGATATCATCTTCTCTCAAAAGCATATCGCCTAAACGATGATAGCAAAAATGCTCGTACCTACCTTGAAAAGCATTATCAGCGCTCAGAAAAAGCTGATAAAGAATATAACAATAGCGAAACAAAGATGCTTATGGCGATTTGTAATGAAAATGGCGGCGATTATTTTGACTATACAAAGGATTATGATGACGCCGGAATTTATTATAGAAAGGCCGCTAAATATATCGAAGATCTGATAAAAGAAGAGGATACTGCAGAGCGAAACTTCAAGCTTGCAGAGCTTCAACTAAAGCAGGGAATCGTGGTTAATAAAAATAATAAACATGATAGGAATGTTATAAGGCATTTTAATGAGTATGAGCGGATACTCCATGATTTTGCAAAGCGTGAGAATACCGTGTCCGCTTATGAAAAATTAGCAGAGGGATATGAGCGGCTTGCAATAACGATGAAACCTCTTCAATATTTTAGCAAAGAACTAATGCCTAAAGCTATTTTAGAGAAACTTGTAGCGGTAGCGGAGCTTATATTGCGAAGCGCCCCTACTGATGAAAGAGAGCTTGAAGTTGCAAGGGTTTCAGACCTGTTAGGAGATACGCTTGTGGGTATGGGCGGATATGATAACGCAATTCCCCATTATCAAAGAAGCTACAATATCCATTTAGATCATAAAACAAATTATGAAACAATAGAAAATCTCGAGAGATACTCTGCAAGTTGCAAACACCTTGGAGACGCCTATTTATATTGCAAGGTGAGCGAACACGACAAGGCTGTTTTCTTTTACAGTGAGAGACTCAAAACAGTAAAACAGCTATCAAGGCAGAAAAATAACGATGCTGGATATCAAGCGCTTTCCCGCGGTTATGAAGATATGTCCGCTGTGTTGTTTGAGCTAAAAGAATACAATAAATGCATAGAAAAGCTTTTAGAGGCTGTTGCAATTCATGAGTCAAGAGGTGAATGGCAGAAAAATCGCGAACAGTTTGACCATACGATAAAAATCTATAAAAACTGCGCTTTTGTATACGGTAAACTCAGAAATAAAGCTGAAGTTTCAAAGTATGAGGCAAAAGCAGAGAATATTAGCAAAAGAGCGAACAGCGTTTTAAACGCTGTTAAGTAATTCGCCCGTAATTTAAAGGTGAAGCGAAATTAATAAGCAAGATTAAAACGCAAAATAAAATTCGTTTTAGTAAGAAAAAGAAAAACCTCCTGTGGCAGAGTTTTAAAAACTGCCAAGGAGGGTTTTTTTGATAAAGTCTGTACAATCTAATTTGCTTTTTTGCTTATATAATGCATAGCCATGCTTGCGGCAAGTGCCCCGTCTGCAGCGGCGGTTATAACCTGACGAAGCTTTGAATTTCTCACATCACCTGCGGCAAAAACCCCTTCAAGGCTTGTGTTTAAATCGCAATCGGTGATTATCTGCGATGATTTTGTAAGCTCAACTGTACCTTTGACAAAATCGCTTCTCGGTATTATGCCAATAGCAACGAAAACACCATCTATTTCAAGGGTGCGCGCCTTATTGCTATCGCTCTCTAAAAGCTCAATAGTCGCTATACGCTTGTCCCCTGCGAGTGCAGTTATGGCGGTGTTTGCTATTAGCTCTATTTTGGGGTTTGCCGCTACCTTATCTTGAAGGGTTTTATCCGCCAAAAGACCGCCCTTAATATATATCAAATAAACCTTCTGCGCATAATTTGATAAAACTAAAGCATCTGTAAAAGCGGTGTTTCCGCCGCCATAAACTGCGACAGTTTTGCCCTTATAGAAAGCTCCATCACAGGTCGCGCAATAATGGATACCTCTACCGGTAAATTTCTCCTCGTTTGCTAATGAGAGCTTTCTCGGTGAAGCCCCTGTGCTAATAATAACGCTTTTAGCGATTATCTCATCACCCGACTCATTTGTGAGTATAAAATCATCATCGACCTTTTTTATTGAAAGAATTTTTTCATATCGGGTAATCATACCTGCATTTTCCGCCTGTGCGTTTATAGCTTGCATAAGCTCATTGCCCTCAATCCCTTTTGCAAATCCCGGGTAGTTTTCAATAAGCTCGACAGTTGAAGTTTGTCCGCCTGGGAAAAATTCCTCAAACAGAACAGTTGAAAGATTTGCGCGAGCGCCATATATTCCTGCGGTAAGACCAGCGGCACCGCCTCCGATAATTGCAATATCTATAATATCGCTCATAAACTCAAAGCTCCTTTTCTTTTTTGCTTTAAAATGACCTTTAGAGGTATTTAAACAACAAAATAAATAATAAGAGGGTTTATTTCATCATCCCTTCGATTTCTGCTTTGGTAGCTCTGGCGGTTATTCTATTTTTAACCTCGCCGTTTTCAAAAAGCAGAAGAGTTGGGTAGGTTTCAACTTCATATAGGGAAACTAAATCAGCCTCTTCATCAACGTTTATTTTACCTATAACGAAATCAGGGTTTTCCTTTGCAACTATATCAATAAGTGGTGACATAAGTTTGCAATATCCGCACCAATCCGCCCAAAAGTAGGCGAGAGCCTTTTGTTTGCTTTTTATAACTTCCTCAAAACTGCTTTTTTGAACAGTAACCAATGCCATAATATTACCACCTTTCAAATCTTGTAAATTAATTCGCTAAACAAATCTAATAATAATTACTATTATAATCTTATTATAACGTATTTTTCACATTTTTCAATAAATATTTTTATTTTCATAAATTGTTAATTTTAAAAAGATTAAATTTCTATTATTATGGCTATAATATCGGCTAATCTTTAGTATTCTTTAAATCGTTGTGCGCAAGATGTTTTTTCTTGTTTGTAAAACCTCTGCCCGAGACTTCTTTAACGGTTGAAATAACCATGAAAATATCAGGGTCAATAGCTAAAATTGCCTTGCTTAGTCGAGCAAGCTCTCTGCTTGAAATTACCGACATAATAATTCCGCAGTCTCTATTGAGGTATCCTGTTTTTGCGTTTATTATAGTAACTCCTCTGTCGAGTGTATTTGTAATGTAATGTCTTATCTCTTCTTCTTTACTGCTTATTATCTGAACTTGTATCCGCTGTTTTCCAAAAACTATAACCTTTTCAATCATAAAGGTATAGATAATTACAAGGCATATACCAAATAGCAGCGCTTCGGCGTTTTGAAAAGATGCTTGAAAGAGAAGGATAAAGAAATCAAATATGTATAGGGTAACTGCGACCGAGATACCTGTTTGCTTTTGTATTAAAAGAGGAGGAATATCCATTCCGCCGCTCGATGCACCGCATTTTATAACAATACCGATAGCAACGCCAATAAAAAGACCTGCAAATATCGTGTTTAGCATGATATCGTAAGTTAGTACAACATCAGCAAAGGCAATCTGCAAAAGCTGAAGGGCTAATGGGTAGGTAATCGTGCTTATAAGGGTTGACATAGCGAATTTTCTGCCTAAAAAAATAGCGCCCAATATGAACATAGAAAAATTGAAAATTAAAACAAAAAGAGAGATATCTATTCCAAAATGGTGGTTAAAAATAATGGCAATACCAGTACTGCCACCTGTTATAAGGCCGTGCGGAATTATAAAAAGCACCACCCCAACAGCATAGATAATATTGCCAATAACTATACCCAAAAGATTGAGAATAAGCTCTCTTGAAACTATTTTAGAATGAACTGCCATTAAAAGACTCCTTTATAGATAAATTTATAATCAATTCTACATTATGAATGATTAAATTGCAATTATTTTTAAAAGACCTACCACCGAAACAAAAAATCATATTGAGATTTTATACTGAAAAAATATTTCGCCGATAAGCTGTAAAATATCTTTAGAAACCGAGCGGTAAATATTTTAATTTTAGAAAAGCTGAAATTTTTGCTGCTATAAAGCGGCAGTGTTTTGAGATTTATGATGTATACCTTAATTTATACCGATAATAAAAGATGTGGATATAAAACCCACACCTAAAATCATCGCTTATTTTAATATAGCTAAATTTTTCGCTTATCTTTTGCGCTCGGTTAAAATATCTCCTCTAAAGGAGGGGTTAAAATTGATGTTAGAATATCCGATTTAAGACATGAATGATAGAGGTCGTACCTATATTCATCGAGGATATTATCAATTTTTTTAAACAGCCTTTCATCATCGAAGACATATTTTGTAACATCAGGGCAATATCTTGTTCCTATCTGCGATAACATATCCTCTCTCATATCATTAAGCGTTTTCTCAACGGCATAGCTTCGACCGACGCTATCGGTTGCGGCATCAATAGAATCAGCTACCGTAACAATATCAATAATCGATTTCACATGACTTTTCAAATTGTCGAATTCGTTTGGATATCCAAATTTACCGTCAAAACTTTTGTGATGGCCAAATGCAATATCTGACAGATGGGTAAATAACGAGCCTTCAGCTGACCTTGTTAAGATCGAGTTTTCAATAAGATTATACAAATGGTGGTTTTCGCTGATATTAACATCAAAACTCGGAGCTTGCTTAATAAAAGCCTCGGCTTTAATAGAGTGCTGTTTGATCATCTCAAACTCATGGTCATTTAGCTTTCGAACATAAAAAGATACCATATGAGAATAAACAATCTTTCCAATATCGTGGATAAGGCCTGAGTACCAGACAAAGGTTAGTATCTCATCCCGTTTAGCCAAAACATCTTCAATGCAGTTTATATTCGGTAAACTAAGCAGCATTTCAGGGGCGAAATTAATTAAATAGTCGGTAATAGTGCAGGATATTTTAGCGACCATAACCGAGTGGACAAATGTTGGTGCATGCCGAAAAACCGTTAGTTTCAAGAGGAGCTTTAGATAGGTTATATCATCAAACGCGTTAAAGCTACCGATAGCAAAATTCGATAGCATCGTTGTAACCCTTGAACTAGACATATTATCCGGAATTTTCTCAACATAGCTAAAGACACCGTCTTCAATCTCTTTTGTTATCCGCTTCTGATCATCTATCGAAAGATCTTGCGGAGGGAAGAGGTGCAAGTAAACCAAAAACAAACTTCCAACATGAAGCTTTTTATATAGGTCATCATAGCTATAATCGTCATCCGCCTGAGAGTGCATTTCATAGAGCTTTTCAAGCAGTTTTTCACAGCTGATAAGACCGTTGTGGAACCTTGCCGCATTATAATAGTATATATTCTTAACCTGAACAGATGTATAATCATTAGTTTCAACGAGCTCATCTAAACGATTAGCTTCGTATAGAAAGGTGGCAGACTCAAGCAGTCGCTTTTTATACTCATCTTTAACGAATATTTTCCGCTCAGACCTTAAAGCCGTTATGGTTGATGAACATAGATTTTCATGTAAATTTTGGTAATATGCTTTTAGCGGAAAATCAGGGTCTACTCTCTTAACAGTGTTATCCCAAAAATCAATTGCCCTATCATATCTTTTAAAAATTTCGTCGATATTCAAATCGGCAACGCTGATATAAGAGTTTCCATAGGCCCTTGCTATTAAATTTCGAGTCTCTGAATCAAACTCTTCGTATCTATCGCTATATTGAATAACTTCATCAAAACAATCAGACATCTCAGCTTTAAACAAGATAGTATCGAGATAAAAGAGAGCAAGCCCCTTGTAAAACATATTGCGTATATACATAGCATCATCGCCGATACTCTTTGCATATACCGTTAAAGCATCACGCAACTGATAACAAAGCCCGGTATCAATACTTTCCCGATATCCAGAAAGCCTTTTTGCAATATCTTCAAGCTCGACTACGTTTTGTGCGCTCATCTCGGTAGGATTTTTAATTAGAGGCGAGATAACTTCATCTATTAAATTGTTAGTTTCATTAATAATATTTCGAATTTCAATATTTCGCTTTGATAGAACTTCTCGAACATCTTCACGTTTCAGTTTTTTTCCACCACTAAACTGGCTTGTTGCTAACTCTACAAAAAGCAATTCGTTTTCTATTATTTTTTCAAACGTCTTTTTCATACAGTCACTCTTTTCTCACTCGTACCTTCATTTTAACATAAAAAGCAAATTATTAAAACTATAAATTCAGCTATTTAATCAAGTGATAAAATGAAGTTTAAAATATCGTCTGCTGTTTCTTTAATTGTGCCACGCTTTAGCGGCGAGCGAAGATTTAGTGCGGAGATTAGCTCGACAAAAGTCTTCTCACTGCCATAGCAAAGAAGGTCAAAGTAGCATTTAAAGGCCTTTTCTCTATCTTTTGTAAATATAGAGAAAATCTGGAGCGCGATAATTTCAGCAAGTCCATATTCAATATAGTAGAAAGGGGATTTATATATATGTGCTTGACGCTGCCACCCTGCCCCTTTGCTATAAAAAGGTAGGTTAGCATAATCAATATGTGGGCGATAGATACTATCAAGCTTTAGCCATAGCTCATCTCGCTGTCCGGCAGTCATTTCTGGATTTTTATAGATCTGCTCTTGAAATTCATCAACCTGACAAGAATAGGCGATAAGAAATAGGGCATCTTCTGCGTGTGAGATGATATATTTCGTTGCATCGTCTTTAAAAAATAGTGGATACCAGGGAGTTGCGAGATATTCCATTGCCATTGAATGTATCTCTGAAATATCCATTGAATTTTGAGCATACTCCTTATTCTCTTTTTGCAAAGAGGTAAATCTTGCAAGGGCATGGCCAAACTCGTGCGTCAAAAGATAAACATCAGTTGCTGTTCCATTTAGATTTGCAAAGACAAACGGATATTTATATTTGTATAAAAATGAGCAAAAACCGCTTGGCATCTTGCCTTTTTTCGGGTACAGATCAAAAAGCTCATTATCAAACATCAAATTGATAAATTCGCCTGTTTTATCGCTCATCTCTTCAAACATTAATTTAATAGCTAAAAGCATCTCATCGCTATCTACCTGAAGTTTTGCCGCTCCATCTTTGAATGGAAGCTGTTGGTCATAGAAAAAATAGCTATCAAGATTTAGCCGCTCCTGCCGCCTATTTGCTATTTTTGTTGTTATCGGAACAATATGCTCCAAAACCTGCGATTTAAAAATAGCCACATCATTATCGGTATAGCAGTTTCGACGAACTTTTGAATAACCAAGCGAAACATAGCTGTCAAGAGTTAGTTTTTTTGCCTGCTCTGTTCTGTTTTTCACAAGCCTTGTAAATATATCATCAAACTTATCTTTAACTTTTGCATAGCACTCGCCTTCAGCTATAAAAGCCGCCTTGCGCACCTCTCTATCGACGCTCTCCTTATAGGGGGCAAGCATCGATAAGGGCATCTCTTCGCCGTTGAAGTTTACTGTCAAACGAGAAATTATCTCGTTATACTCTAAAACAATCTGACTTTCCAAAGCAATATCTTCGGTAGTTTCATCAGACGCCATGTCGCTCGAAAGCTCAAGGTTTTTTATAGCGACGGTGCCTATCTTCTCTTCAAGAGTATCTTTAAACTCGCTATTTAAAATAAGCTCGTCGATAACATCATATTTTTTATTAAACGCCGCCGCATTCCTTGATATAAACTTCATCTCTTCGCGGTAGAAATCATCCGCAGTATTTAAGAAAAATCTTATTCTCGCAAGATTTGCTTCACTGGTTAAATCGTCATATATTGCTTCAACTCTATCAAAAATCGCAAATTGCTCCTCTGCGCAGGTAGCTGATTTAAAATCCGCTATTGCATTATCGAGGAATAGATGCAATTTATCATAATCTGGTCTCTTATATGGTAAATCTTTAAATTTCATAAAATAAACTTCACTCCTAAAGTTTTATAGCCCGAACAACGAAGCTATCAAAATTAACAAACCAATTAACAGAAAAAGTATTGGCATAAAGACTAATAAAGCGGCGATTATCATAGCTTTTAAGTCGCCTTTTTCAAGCTCTAAAGATTCAAAATGCTTTGTAAGCTCTTCTTCGCTTTTTTCTTTAAATAAATTCGGTTTTAATTTCTTGAACATAATCAATCTCCTCTGCTCGAAATTAAATTATGGCATGCAACAAAATGCTCGTTTTCAATCTTTGATAATTTAGGCTTAACTGTTTTGCAAATATCTTTTGCAAAGCTGCACCGATAATAGAATTTACAGCCGACAAAATCTTCCAAAATACTTTGAACATCGCCAATAATAGGCGCTTTAATCTCTTTTTTAACATCTACATCGGGAATAGCGTCGATTAGTACTCTCGTATATGGGTGGAGAGGGGTTTCAAAAAGATTATCGGTTTTTGCAATCTCAACCATCTCCCCGAGATACATAACGGCAATTCTATCGGAAATAAATCGAACAACGCTTAAATCGTGCGATATAAAAAGATATGTTAGATTGTTTTTTTCTTTCAGATCGAGGAGGAGATTTATAATCTGCGACTGGATTGAAACATCAAGAGTAGAAACACATTCATCACATACAACAAATCGAGGTTTTAGCGCAAGGGCGCGTGCTATGCATATTCTCTGTCGCTGTCCACCTGAAAACTCATGCGGGTATCGATGAAGCATATACGGCTGCAATCCGCAGCTCTCCATAACCTCTAAAATATAGCTCTCAAGTTCTTTGTTCATCTTTTTATAGATACCGTGAGCTATAAGCCCCTCAGCGATCATCTGGCCGACTGTAAGCTTTGGGTTTAGCGACGAATATGGGTCTTGGAAGACTATTTGAAGCTCGCGCCGAAGCCCTCGCATCTCCTCAGACTTTAGCGAGGATAGCGAAATATCGTTATACAAGACATCGCCGCTGGTTTTCTCGTATAAATTCAGTATTGTTCTGCCAAAAGTGGACTTACCACACCCCGACTCACCAACAAGACCGAGAGTTTCCCCCTCATAGATATCAACTGTCACACCGTCAACCGCGGTCAGATATTTTTTTCCACCAAAAAAATCAAGGCTCTTATTTATGGGAAAACGCTTGACTAAACTATCAACTTTTATCAAAACCTTTTTATCCTTCATCTTCGCACCTCTTTATATTGGGATAAAAGCATCGGATTTTATGCCCTTCTGATACCTCGGTAATTGGTGGCTCTTCGATTTGACACCGATTGTCTGCGAAATCGCATCTTGGCGCAAATTTACAGCCAGAGGGCAGATTTAGCGGATGCGGAACAGACCCCTTTATGGCAGGTAGCCTATCGCCATCTGTTCCATGAAGCCTTGGAATACTTGTAAGTAGCGCTTTTGTATAAGGGTGCGAAAACTCTCCATCGCCAAAAATGGTATCAGCAGCTGCCTGCTCAACAAGCTGGCCGCAATATAAAACTGCAACGTCGTCAGCGATTTGGCGAACGATAGAAAGGTCGTGGGTTATAAACATCACCGCGGTTTTGCGCTCCTTTGAAAGCTCGCTAAAAAGAGCTAATATCTGCGCTCCGACAGTAACATCGAGTGCTGTTGTCGGCTCGTCGGCAATAAGCAGTTTCGGACTGCATGCAAGCGCTATTGCTATCATAACCCTCTGCCTCATACCGCCTGAGAGCTGATGAGGATATCTATTTGCAGTTTCGGTGGGGTTTGGTATTAAAACTGCTTCTAAAAGCTTTATTGCCTCTTGGTGCGCATCTTTTTTAGCAAAACCTCGGTGGAGAATAAGGCTTTCGGCTATCTGCTTTTTGACGGTGAAAACTGGGTTTAAGCTCGTTAGTGGCTCTTGGAAAATCATTGAGATTTCATTTCCGCGAATTTCACGAAGCTCTTTTTCGCTGATTTTGCTTATATCTTTCCCATCAAAAATTATTTCGCCAGAAACAATTCTCTGGTTTTTCTCAAAAAGCCTTAAAATGCTCATAGCTGTTTGGCTCTTGCCAGACCCTGATTCGCCGATTACCCCAAGGGTTTTCCCCTCTGAAACCTTAAGCGAAACACCATTCACAGCTTTAATATCTCCGTGTTTTGTTTTAAAGTAGCTATGTAGATTATTTATTTCAAGTATATTCATAAAACCTCCAGCTAACTCTCAGAGCGAGGGTCAGTCGCCTCTCGTAGCGCATCTCCAATAAGGTTTACCGATAGCGCCGCTATGATAACGAACAGCGCGGGGATAAGCCAGCGCCACCAGTAAAACTCGATTACCGCAATTTCCTGTGCGCTACCCAGCATATTGCCCCATGTTGGAGTTGGTTCTGCAACGCCAAAACCGATAAAAGATAGCGCCGCTTCCGATAGAAGGGATGAAGCATACCCAAGTGTTACATTGACGATAACAAGATTTAGGATAGATGGGAAAATATGCCGCAACATAATACTTCTATTTCGAAGGCCAAGCGCTTTTGCCGCAAGGACAAAATCCCGCTCTCGCTCAAGGAGAATTTGCGCTCTTATAAGCCTTGCAAGCGACATCCAAGAGAGCAGACCGAGAATAGCCATAATCATATAGATTCTCTGCGATTCACTTATATAAGCACCAACAGCATAGGAGAGGGTTATGGCTATTGGGAAAAAGGGAATAGCTGAGAAAACATCGGTTATTCGCATAAGAATTTGGTCGATAACTCCACCGAAATACCCGGAGATAATACCGACAAACAGAGCGATTACAGTTGAAATTAAAACGGCAATCGCGCCAACAGTTAGCGAGACTCTGCCGCCATGAACTATTCTTGTGAAGATATCGCGGCCATATTGGTCGGTCCCAAAGATATACCCATCGTTTCCAAAAGCATGTATCTCTCCAGACTTTTCAATAGCATAAAACTGAAAATAGTCGGTATATATCTCTGAAAAACCCGATAACCTTGGAAGATTTAGCTGGTTTAAATCATCATTTCCCCACCCTATTAGCTCGCCGTTTTCACCTTGCACAAATAGGTTTCTATACCCTGCCGCAATAGAAGTTGCTTCAAAGTTTATATCCGGAATAGAGGAAAGAGCATCAGTAGCGCTTCCCCAGCTATAAATTTCGCCGTTGCTACCGAGCGCTAAAACATTTCTATTACTCGCCACAATATCAACAATATCAACCTCGCCGTTTGCAAGCGCGCTTGGTAGCTGCAATGCAAACTCTGTTCCCTGATCCCCTATAACAGTTACACTGCCATCATCAAGCAGTAGCGCTATGTTGTTGTCCGCAGCGGCAAAGTCGATAATATGACCATTCACCTTATATGAAACAAGCAGAGTATTAGTTGCAGAAATGCTCCCCCAGATAAAAATCTCACCCTTGGATGATAAAAGGGCGGTATAGTGGGAAGTTGCAGCTGATTTCGCTATCGAAACTCCATCTTCTGAAAAATGGTCAACAACCTCTTTTGGTATATCAGTCTGTCCGTTTCCGTTATATCCCCAGCTATAAAAATTCCCATCTTTATCTGCTGCGAAAATATGCGTTCCACCAGAGGCAATGTCGATAATCTCACTATTTAAAACCTCCTCTGGAACATCGAATATATAGCTTGAAACATTCTCCTGACTCTTATTTGGCTCGGTTCCCCATATGTAAAACTCACCGGAATTTGTTATAGCCGCAGAAAAGGATATTCCCGAGGAAATTTTCACAATTTCTTCCCCAGAGAGCTCGCTTGGGTAGCTTAGATAGTTTGTTCCAGGTCTTATATTTGCATGGGATAGCTCGGTGTAGTTTTCGTTGAGTGGGATAAGTGCAGAACCTAAAAAGGACAAAGTGAAAATGGCGACGAAACCAATTATGCCTATAATTGCAATTTTGTTTCGGACCAGCCTTTTAACAATTGTCCAAAAAGGGGTATCTATATCTTCGTTTATCTCGAGAGACTTTTTATTTGAAAAAAGCTTTTGAAAGAGATTAATTTTTTCGTTTTTTGGGGTATCGTTACCTTTATTCATCTTCGCACCCCTATCACTTTAGTTTTATGCGAGGGTCAACTGCTGCATAAACAATATCGGCAATAACGACCGCTAAAAGCGAAATTAAAGCATAAAAGAGGTTTAATGTTGCGACAAGCTGATTATCGCGGTTTAAAACCCCCTCGATTATAAGTTTGCCTATACCGTTGTACCCAAAAATACTCTCGATAATCGCAGAGCCTGCAAAGAGAGAGAATAGGGTACCAACTATAATATAAGATATTGGAATCATCGCATTTCGAAGGGCATGAGAGTAGATAACAACCTTTTCAGATAGCCCTTTAGACCTTGCAGTTCTTATATAGTCCTGACTTAGCGCATCTATCATGGCATTTCGAATATACCTGATTGCTCCAGCAAGGCTTGCGATAGTAAGGGTTATTGTTGGGAGGATAAGAACGCGAACCCAAGAGATGAAAAGATCCCACCCCGATAAAACCGAAGCATTTGGCATTCCTCCAAGTGGAAGCCAGCCAAGGGATATTGAAAAGATATAAATAAGAATTATCGCGAGGAAAAATGACGGTGTTGAATGGGTTACAAGTGAGAAAATTTGCCACCCATTATCAAACGGAGAGCGGCGAGAGGTCGCACAGATAACACCAACCGGTATAGCGATTAAAAGATATAGGAAATTAACGCCGATATTTAATATCAACGTATTTCTCATAGGTTCTGCTATAACTTGCGAAACAGGGCGGTTTTCAATGTTTGAGTATCCAAAGTCGCCGCGAAAAACTCCTGTAATCCAAGCGAAATACTGAGTTACGATATCTTCATCAAGTCCTAAACGCTCGTGCATTGCCTGATAAGATAGCTCGTATTGTTCAGGTGATAGGTCAGGTGGTAGCATAAGTGCGACAGGGTCGCCCGGCATAATTTTAACCGCCAGAAATATAATAACAGATACCAAAAAGGCAACTGGAATTAAGATTAAAAATCTCTTAATTAAATATCTGAGCAAAATACCACCCCCATATCAAAAAATATTCAATAGAATTTAAGTAAATCAAAATCCGGATTATTCGATGAAAAATAGAAATTTTGCGTTTTAGCAAATTTCTCCCCACATATAGCGGGGAGAAGTTCTAAAAATTACTTTTCGCTCTTGCTTATCTCACAGATTATACTCTCATATCCTGCATAAGGGGTTGTTTTGAAATTATCAACGAAAATATGCGCCATATCATAATATTCATTAGAATACAGTGGCACTTGCGGCATAAGTTCATTAAATCGAATTTGATAAGCAAGCCATGCATCGAGATAGCCATCTTTATCATCGGGATCAGTTGAGCGCATCTCGTTTATTAGCTCATCGAGTGTTTCATCAGAAAGCTGAGGCTTATTTATACTTGTTCCTAAAAAGTCCGAATGCCATGTATAGTATCTGTCAAAGACCGATGAAAAGTTGGTTGCGAGGTTGAAGGTATCGTAAATTCTCTCTTCAGCTGACAGTTTGTATGCGTCATAGTAGTTTGCTAAAACTGCGCTCCACTCACCCTTGTCAAGGTTAAAATCAATCCCTGCAAGAGGCGCATTTGCGGCATACTGTATCTCAATAATATCGGTTAGAACATTGTCCTGACCTAAATGGTTTATAGTGAGTGGCTCACCTGATGCATTATGGCGGATATAGCTGCCGTCCGCGGTTGCCTTTGCTCTATCAAACGCAGTAGAGCCATCTGATTCATAAACCCACTCGGTTTCATCGAGATAGTCGTTTGCAACATCAATATTAAAAGAAATCGGTTTAATTTCCGCTTGAAGGTCTGCTCCCGCCGCAGAATACATCCACTGTCCAATACCATATTCGGCATCAACGGTGTTTCCATATCCTGATAAAACATGCTCAACAACTGCATTCCTATCAATTAGCGATGCGAGCGCCCAACGAACATTAACATCAGCGGTAGGCCCAAAGTCGCACATCATAGCGAGGTAGCCATATCCTGAGCGCAAGTAGCTGTTAAATATTGCGGAGTCTGATGATTTGACCGCCTCAATCTTCTCTCCTTCGACAACTCCTTCAACAATATCAACCTGTCCGCTTATAACCCATTCAACATCGGTTTCTATCGGAACAGCCTTTTGTACAACATATTTAAACTCAGGTTTATTGCCGCTTAAATCTCCCTTAAAATACTCATTTATCTCTAAAGTGAGCGTTTGATTTTCAAACGAAACAAAGCTATAAGGCCCACAGGTAACTGTTGGCGCATAGCGCTCGCCCTCGGAAATTCTCTTGCAGTTTGTAAGGAGGTCGCCCTCTGAAAAGACAAAAGAAGAGCCATTTTCATCGCTTTTAATTTCAGCGTTTTGAAGATATGTATCAAAATGGATAGGACCTATCATAACATGTATAGTTTCCCAATAGTATGGAAGGTTTTCAGCCGCTATCGTCATTGAAAATTGGCTATCACTAATAAGCGATAAACCGCTAAAGACATCTGTCTCTCCATTTTTATAAGCAGTATATCCGAGCAGAGCATCACTACCTGTTGAGGTAGCTCCAACTTCTGTCCACTGCGGTGAAGAATACCATAGTGAAGCGGCAACATAATCTTCTGCGGTTATTGGGTCGCCGTTGTTCCAAAATATATCATCGTGCAGGGTGAAGGTGTATGTTTTATTACCATCGTTATCGGTTGAAGTTTCAAGGTCTTTAACAACAACTGAGTTTAAAACAACTTCACCATCACGGTCGTACGAATAAGTGCTCATATATCCATTTGTTAAAATCTTTGCAGAATAGTCATAGGCATTGTTTCCAAATCCGCTTATAAAGTCGCCAGACATATCCTGGGTTCCCACCATTAAAGTATCCAGTGGCACTTCAGATGTATGGATAACAACATTACTCTCGCTTGAAGAGCTATCATTTGATGAAGAGCTGCCATCACCACCGCATCCACTCAAGGTGAAAACGATTAACGTTGCAATTAATGCTATCGAAAAAAACTTTTTCATAAACACTACTCCTATTTTATTTTATGTAACAATTTTATCACAGATAGGCAGAGATGTAAACAACTGCACAATTTATTTTTTTGTTTATCAATAAAATTGGTAATATTTTGTGATATAAACAGATAAATATTGAATGTTTAGCGGTAATACAGAACGATATCGTACTTTATTATAAGTAAAAATTTCTTGCTATATTTTTAGTTTTTAAAAGTATTAGTATATCTACAAGATATACAATATATTTTGTTAAATCGGGTAAACCGTTGCATACCTTTTCCCAAAAGAAATTTAAATCGATGAAACCACAATATGAAGCTGCTTTTCAAGCGATAAAAAGAATTTACAGCTATCACAAAAAAATATTAGCTTTTGCTATGAAAACTGTGGTATTATAGAGAAAAGCTAATGGAAAGTTTGCACTATGACAAAAAGCGGCCTCGGTGATGATTGGTTATATGAAGAGAGAATACCAAGGTGTAAAGAGGGCGATTAAAGATGAGTTTTGCAAGCGAGATTTTTTTGAAATCTCAGAGGTAGCTGTAATTCTGATGAAAAGGCTAATAACTGGTGAAAAAGGGCGAGTTTGATTTTATAAACTAATTAAAACGGAGGACTTTTTTATGGTGACTAAGATTGAAAGTATTTTAGGGAAGAAGATAAGCGACGCCAAAAATGAAGAGATTTATATAGCTCTTCTAAAGCTGACAAAAGAAATGGGAGCGAATAAAACTGCGAAAAACGACGGTAGAAAACTCTATTATATTTCAGCCGAGTTTCTTATTGGGAAACTGCTCTCAAACAACCTAATAAACCTCGGTATCTACGACGAAGTTGCAGAAATACTCTCGCAAAATGGAAAACTTCTCGCAGAAATTGAGGAGGTTGAGCCAGAGCCATCGCTCGGAAACGGCGGTCTTGGCAGACTTGCTGCCTGTTTTCTCGATAGCATAGCGAACCTAAACCTAAATGGCGACGGTATAGGCCTTAATTACCATATGGGTCTTTTTCGCCAGACGTTTAAAGATAATATGCAAAAAGAGCTGCCGAATCAGTGGATAGAAAAGGACAGCGTTTTAATTGAAACCGACTTTAGCTGTCTTGTTGAATATAGGAACTTTACCCTAAAAGCAAAAATGTACGATATCGATATCTTTGGAAGCGATAATATTGCGAACAAACTGCATCTCTTTGATGTTGAAACTCTCGATGAGAGCATTGTTGAAAAGGGTATAACTTTTGATAAAACAGAGATAGAAAAAAATCTTACACTATTTCTATACCCTGATGATAGCGATAAAGCTGGTCATCTGCTTCGTATCTATCAGCAGTATTTTATGGTTAGTTGCGCAGCGCAGCTTATACTAAAAGAGCTTGAAGAAAAAGGGCAGGACTTTAGGCGACTTTGCGAATATGTTGCTATTCAGATAAACGATACCCACCCTTCGATGATAATCCCCGAGATGATAAGACTTCTTATAGAAAAAGGGATGAGTTTTGAGAGTGCTGTCAGTGAGGTTTCAAAAACTTGTGCTTACACAAACCACACTATTTTAGCAGAAGCGCTTGAAAAATGGCCGCTTAAATACCTCGAAACGGTTGCTCCTGCTATTGTGCCGATTATCGAGAGACTCGATAAACTTGCAAGTGAAAAATACACCGATGAAGAGCTTGCGATAATAGATGAAGATGACGTTGTTCATATGGCAAGAATGGATATGCATTACAGCAAAAGCATTAACGGTGTTGCCCATCTTCATACCGAAATACTAAAAGAAACAGAGCTTGCGCCGTTCTATGAGATTTACCCTGAGAAGTTTAACAATAAAACAAACGGAATTACCTTTAGAAGGTGGCTTCGTCACTGCAATAAACCGCTGACTTCGCTTATATTTAGCAAACTTGGCAACGAGAGCGAAGAGATTTTCAAAAGCAATCCGAGATTGCTTGAAGAGCTTTTAAAATATATCGACGACAGCGAACTGCAAAAAGAAATACTGTCGGTAAAACAACAAAACAAAATAGCGCTAAAAGAGCATATCAAGAAGACCCAGGGAATTGATATCGATGAAAACTCGATTTTTGATATTCAGATTAAGCGCCTGCATGAGTATAAGCGGCAACAGATGAATCTGCTATATTTGATACACAAATATTTCGAGATAAAAAGCGGCAAAATCCCAACTCGTCCGATCACTGCAATTTTTGGAGCGAAAGCGGCTCCCGCTTATACGATAGCGAAAGACATTATCCACGCTATACTTTGTCTGTCACAGGTTATAAACGAGGATAGAGATGTTTGCAGTCACCTAAATGTAGTGATGATTGAGAACTATAACGTAACAGCTGCTGAAAAGCTTATCCCCGCTTGCGATATTTCTGAGCAGATTTCTCTTGCTTCAAAAGAAGCTTCAGGGACTGGCAATATGAAGTTTATGCTAAATGGCGCAGTGACACTTGGAACGATGGACGGTGCGAACGTTGAGATATTTGAACAGGTTGGTGAAGAGAATATCTATATTTTTGGGAAAGATAGCGATACCGTTATTGATTTATATAAAGAAGAGAGTTACAAAGCAGTTGATTATTTTATTGAAAATGAGAAAATTCGCGAGATAATAAACTTTTTAATAACACCGACTATGCTTAAGGTCGGAAATGCTAAAATGCTCCTTCGTCTACATGCAGAACTCATTCAAAAGGACTACTTCATGACGTTACTTGATTTTGAAGAGTATATCGAAGTTAAAGATAGAGCTTTGGCCGACTTCGAAAACAGAGAAGAATGGGCGAAAAAGATGATTATAAACACCGCAATGGCGGGATATTTCTCATCAGACAGAACTATAAAACAGTATAACGAAGATATTTGGAATGTTTAAGATTATATGCTAAATTAAAGAGTAAAAACCCCCACTACCCTCAAAAAGGCGGTGGGGGTTTTGTTCTTTTATTTTCTGGAGATGGGTTTGGTAGGTTTTGCAAAAAAGCAGCTACTGATGAAATAGGAAAAAAGGCTGTTGATGACAGTGGGAAAGGGCTGTTTATGAAAGCGGAGAAGCGCCCGCCCGCACCTGACGGATTTTATCCGTCAAAGCCGCGCAGCGGCTTATCGCCGACCTTCGGGCGGCGGGTGCGGGCGGGCGATACCTAAACCCCCAAATAAAAAACTTAAAAACAAAAATTTAACGTGAAATCTTTCTTGCTCTCCCGTAAATAGAGGTTATCTCGGCGATTTCCTTTGCAAACTGTTTTGTGAAAACCTTTTTATCCACCCTCCAAATCCAGTTTCCCGAAACGGTAGACGGGGTATTAATTCGCCCCTCTGAACCAAGCGATAGCCAATCGGCCATAGGTATAATACAGCTATCTGCAACGCTTGCAAAACAAGCCCTTATCATAGCGCGAACAAAGTCATCGCCCTCTTTCATATCAAGATACTTCTTGCAAAACTTCACATCTTTCGCAGAAGCTGTATTCTCAAAGTCGGCGGTGGTGGTGTTATCGTGGGTACCTGTGTAAACAACGCAGTTTCTGTTGTAGTTATGCGGTAGATAATCGCTCTCTTCCCTTGAGTCAAAAGCAAACTGCAAAACTTTTGTCCCAGGGTATCCTGATTGTCTGAGCAGTGTATGCACATCAGGGGTTAAGAAACCAAGATCCTCGGCAATTATTTCCATATCGGGAATAGCGGTCTTTATAGCCTCGATAAAAGAGCTCGCAGGTCCTATCCTCCATCTGCCGTCTTTTGCGGTTTCGGCTGTCGCATCAATCGAATAGTACCCTGCAAAACCTCTAAAATGATCGACCCTCACAACATCATAAATACTACAAGCGTGTTTCATGCGTGAAATCCACCATTCATATCCTGTCTGTGAATGGTAGTCCCAGTCGTAAAGCGGGTTGCCCCAAAGTTGGCCGTCTTTTGAAAAAGCATCGGGCGGACAGCCAGCAACTTCGGTTAGCTTGTTATTTTCATCGACCTGAAATAGCTCTGGATTTGCCCACAAATCAGAAGAATCAGGGGAGATATATATAGGGATATCACCTATAATTTTAACACCTTTTTTGTTTGCATATTTTTTAAGGGCGCTCCATTGCTTATAAAATAAGAACTGAGTCACCTGCCAAACGATTATATCTGAGCGAAGATCTTTAATAGCGGCGCTTAAAGCTTTTTTTTCGCGATTTCTAATATCTTCGTCCCACAGAGTAAACGAAATGTGGTCGTTTTTCTCTTTGAGCGCCATAAAAAGCGAGTAGTCAAAAAGCCAGTGTGCATTTTCCTTTTTAAACTTCTTAAACTTACTGCCATTTAAATTAATCCGTTCTGCCGCTTTGCTGAGCAGATTTTTTCTATTTTTAAAAAGCTTGAAGTAATCGATAGTAGTATCATCATCACCAAAATCACAGTCCAAAACTTCTTCCTTGGTTAAAAGCTTATCGCGGACAAGTAAATCTAAGTCGATATAATAGGGACTCGCGGCAAAGGCGGAAAAACTCTGGTAGGGGCTATCGCCATAACCGGTAGGGCCAACTGGCAAAATCTGCCAATATCGCTGTTTGCTCTTCTTTAAGAAATCAACAAAATCATACGCCGCTGCGCCAATAGTTCCAATTCCATTTGGGGAAGGGAGCGATGAAATAGGCATTAAAATTCCCGCTGCTCTCATGGTTATTTCCATCCTCTCGGTCATAATTTATATAAGATTATCTTATCATAAAACAGTTATTTACACAATATTTTTTAATTACTATAAAGGTGAATTACAGTGTGAAAATAAAAAAGCAATCTTTGAAAGATTGCTTTTTACAATTTATTCTCTAATCCAATTTAAAGCAGATAAATACAAAATCAAGATAAACTGCCAAGTCGGTACCCCTTAGCTGCTAAAGCCTCAAACGGTGAATGGTGAAATTTTATCTTCAATATCTGCTGTGCAGTTATAAATTCTCACCTCTAAAGGGTTTGCTAAATCAAGGCTTAAGAGACCTAAAATTGACTTTGCATTAATAATATATCGCCCCGAAACAATGTCAACGTCACTTTCAAAGATAGTTATTGCAGTAACGAATTTCTGAACATCAGCTATTGTGTCCAGTTTTATCATAAAAGTTTTCATGAGATTACCAAACCTTTCATACATGTTGTTTTATTCTAAGTTACAAATAACTTGCCGAACCTGCAAAATCGCCGATGGAGAAACCGATAATTCCTCAATCCCATACTCAATAAACTTTTCAGTTAATTCAGTATCGCTCCCGAGCTCTCCGCAAATACCCGCCCATATATTATGTTTTTCAGCGGTCTTTCCGATAATCTCTATCATTTTTAAAACCGCTGGGTGATGCGATGAATAGAACTTCTCAAGCTTTTGATTCTGCCTATCAATTGCGAGGGTATATTGCGTCAAATCGTTAGTTCCGATACTAAAAAAGTCAACATGCTCTGCAAGCTCATCTGCAATCATAACGGCGGCTGGGGTTTCAATCATTATACCAAACTCAAACTCGCCAAAAGGAATATTTAGCTCATTTAGCTCATCTTTTACCTCTTCGATAAGCCCTTTAACTCTTAAAACTTCCCAAACTGAAATTATCATCGGCACCATAATTGAAATTTTGCCAAAATAGCTCGCCCGAATTAAAGCTCGAAGCTGCGTTTTAAACATCTCTTCGTCGTTTAAACAAATCCTAACCGCTCTGTATCCTAGTGCTGGGTTCTCTTCCTTTTCAAGGTTAAAATAGTCAATCTGCTTGTCTGCACCGATGTCCAGAGTTCTTATGATAACTCTTTTTCCGGCCATCATTTCAGCGGCCTGTTTGTAGACCGAAAACTGCAACTCTTCGCTCGGGTAATCATTTTGCTCTAAGTATAAAAACTCGCTCCTAAAAAGCCCTATCCCCTCGGCATCATTTTGCAGAGCGAGGCCGATATCGCCAATTGAGCCGACATTTGCATAGATATTCACCTTTTTACCTGATTTAGTTTGCGATGGCTTGCCTTTATACTCTAAAAGCAGCTCTTTGCGAACTCTCTCGCTTTCGGCGATTTTCTCAGCATCGGCAATTTTCTCTGCATCCGGCTCGATTATAAACTCACCATTCATACCATTTACAATTGCAGTTTTTCCACTTACTCCTTCCGGGACGGGGACACCGACAATTGCAGGGATAGACATCGTTCTTGAAAGAATTGCGGTGTGGGAATTTGTTGACCCTTTTCTTGTAACAAAGGCTAAAATTTTGCTTTTGTCCATCTGAACAGTTTCACTCGGTGTTAAATCATCAGCAACTACAATACAAGGCTCTGAAAAATTAAATCCGCTATCCGATTTCCCCATAAGAACGTTTATCAAACGGTTTGAAATATCTTTCACGTCAGCTGCGCGCTCTTTCATATAATCATCGTCCATATTAGCAAAGGTGTTTGCGAAGTTGTCAGAAGTCACAGCAACTGCATATTCGGCATTTACCGTTTGGTTTTCGATGATATTTATGATTGAATCGACATAATCGTCATCTTCAAGCATCATTTTGTGGATATCAAAAAGCAAAGCATTAGACTCGCCCACCTGCGTCACGGCGATTTCATATAGCTTTTCAAGTTGTCCCATAGCTTCTTGTTGGGCAGCTTTAAACCTTGCTTTTTCAGTTTCAACATCACTGATACGCTCTCTGCGAACAATGTCATTATTCTGCTCAAGCTCATAAATTTTGCCAATTGCAACACCCTTTGAAGCAACACTTCCGCGAAATTTTTCCATTCTCTTAGCCTCACTTTAACTTGTTATAGATTTTCTTCCATAAAGGATTTTATAGCATCAAAAGCAGTATCCTCATCCGCTCCATCAACAGTAATTTTAACAGTTTGACCGCATTTAATTCCCATAGTCATAATCGCCATCAGCTTTGTTGCATCGGTAGTTTTTCCGTTTGCCTCGATAGTGATTTTGCTTTCATATTTTTTCGCTTCTTTAGCAAAAATTCCAGCCGGTCTAATGTGCATACCTTGCTCATCTTTGATAACGTATTCAAATGTTTTCATAGATTTAGCTCCTTTTTAAATTATGATTATCTCAATCGATAGATATAATATCGCCGTTAAAATTTTTAGGTTTTTTGTTTGTTATAACTGTGAAATCATTGATACTCCCAAAAGCAACACCCAAAGTTTGGTTAAATTTGCTGTCATCACAAAGCATATAAGCTTTTTCGGTGTTTTTCAGGGCCGCCGTTTTCACATTTGCCTCGTTGATATCAGGGGTTGTAAATCCGTTTTTTTCATCAACTGCATTAGTTGCAAAAAAGCCTTTTGTGAAAAAATATTTCTGAATATTTAAAATTGCCTCTGAGCCAACAATTGCCTCGGTAGATTTTTTTAAACTGCCGCCAATTAGAATAACGTTTAATGAAGAGTTTGCAAGCTTTTTTGCATGCTCTATTGCATTTGTTACATAAGTGGCATCTTTTTCTTTTATGAAATCAGTCAGATACTCAGTTGTTGTACCGGCATCAATATAAACTAAGTCGTAAGGCTCGATTAAAGTTGCGGCATATTTTGCAATGTCAATCTTTGCTTTAACATTAAGCGGCTTTTTTTGCAAAACAGTGGGTTCCGCTAAAGAAACAGTCTCTTTTTTAGCTACCGCACCACCAAAAACTTTGGTAAGAAGTCCTTTTGAATCAAGGTGGACAATATCGCGCCGAATCGTTGATTCAGATGCGTTATATAACGTAACAAGTTCGCTTAATGTAACCCCTTGTTTAGTATTTACTAAATTCAAAATTTCTTCTTGCCGAGTTTTTGTCAACATAATTTTCATTCCTTATTTATTCTATAATTGGTTTTTTGAGTATACCGAGTAAAACAGCGCCAACTACCGTTGATATTGCAAGAGCGGCAAGATACAAAAGACCATTTTCAACAACAGGGAAGACGAATATTCCGCCGTGCGGTGCCATGAGTGTTGCGCCAAAGATCATCGAAAGTGCACCAGCTAAAGCTGAAGAGATTATACAAGATGGCAAAACTCTCAGTGGGTCAGCAGCGGCAAACGGTATAGCGCCCTCAGTTATAAATGCGAGTCCCATAATAAAGTTTGAAGGGCCTGCTTCTCTTTGCTCTTTAGTATATTTGTTTTTAAATATAAGTGTTGATAGGGCGATAGCGCAAGGAGGAACCATTCCACCAATCATAACAGCTGCCATGATATCGAAATTTCCAGAAGCAATGCTTGCTGTTCCGAAAACATATGCCGCCTTATTGAAAGGACCACCCATATCTATTGCCATCATTCCGCCTAAAACTGCGCCGAGTAGGATTTTGCTTGTTCCGCCCATAGAGGTTAAAAAGCTGTTTAACCCTTCATTAATGCTACCCATAAACGGTTCAATTACAAAAATCATACTTGTTCCAATAAATAGCAAACCAATTACAGGGAAGATTAAAACAGGAGCGATTCTCTCGATAGTCTTCGGTAGTTTTGAGCAAAGTTTTTTAAGTAGCTCAATAGCATATCCAGCGATGAAACCTGCAACTATTGCCCCTAAAAATCCGCTTTTCCCGCTTGCAGCGAATAGTCCGCCAACAAATCCTAAGGCAAGTGCTGGTCTATCGCCAATTGCCATCGCTATATATCCCGCAAGTACAGGGAGCATTAGTGAGAAAGCAAGTCCACCGATATTTTTAAAATGAGCTGCAAGTGCTGTTATCGAACCGAAGTTTCCGCGTTCTGCTTCAGGTAGCGAGTTTAAATCGACGCTAAAACCGTCAATTAAAAATGCTATTGCTATTAGTATACCGCCTCCGATGACAAAAGGCAACATATGAGATACGCCACTCATCAATTGGTTGTATATTTTCGAGCCAAAATTCCCTGGATTTTGCGATTTTACAGGAGCATTT
>CAYJGN010000008.1:0-20082 GCA_964369635.1 uncultured Oscillospiraceae bacterium | reverse complement strand
AGCTCTTTAGCCTTGTGTATTCCATCTGCAACTTGGCACTCAATCACTGGTTTTCCATCAAATCTATCCATTGGAACTTTGGTGTTTGCCGCAACTATAATAGCGTCTGCTTCTTTTATCTCCTCATCAGTCAGAAGGTTTTTAGCACCACCTGACCCCCTTGTTTCAACCTTCATGAAAGCACCTATCTCCTCTGCCGCTTTCACTAAACTTTCAGCCGCCATATAGGTATGCGCAATTCCTGTTGGGCAAGAGGTTACCGCTAAGAATTTTTTTGCAGCTTTAGCGCTTGTCTCGGTTGTCTTATCATCTTCGGCATCGTATTTGTCAATTACCGCTAAAAATTCCTCAGGTGTTTTTGCAGCTCGCAATTCGCTTTTGAAATCATCGTTTACAATCAATGTGAAAAGTTTTGCTAAAACATCTAAGTGCACGTTATCTTTTGTATTTGGAGCAGCCACTAAAAACAGCAGTGTTACAGGCTCATCATCTAAAGACTCAAAATCAACTCCGTTTGGAATAACCATCGCTGAGAGAGCAGGGAAAGAAACACTATCGCCTTTTCCATGCGGTGTTCCAACACCTTCTCCAACGCCTGTACTCCCCTCTTCTTCGCGCAAAAATACAGCTTTTGTGTATTCCGAAACATCAAGAATATTTCCGTTATTTTGCATAAGAGCAATGGCTTCATTTATTGCTTCGGTTTTGCTCTTTGGTGTTGCCCCCAGTTTAATGCTGCTTTCTTTAAGTAAATCTACAATCCTCATAATTTTAACTAATCCTTTCTATTAAGCTATTTACTTCTTCGTTTGTTGCAAGAGTTTGCGAGAAGGCGGAAGCACTCCCCGAAGCTATTGCTTTTTTAAATGCAAAAGAATAATCATTCTTTTCAATATACCCAGACAAAAATCCAGCCACCATCGAGTCGCCAGCACCGACAGCATTGATTAATTTGCCTTTTGGCGCTTCTGACTGATGAATTACCCCCGTCTCATCAACCAATAAAGCCCCTTTTGAACCAAGTGAAACTAAAACATTAACAGCGCCCATCTCTTTTAGTTTCTTCGCATAGTATTCAACATTATTATCAATCTTCACCTGAAACAAATCTTCAAGCTCATGCAGATTTGGCTTTACTAAAAAAGGTTTATATTTTAGCGAGTTTAAAAGCAAATCTCCTGTCGCATCGACAACAACTTTTGTTTTTGACAGTTTTCTCAAAATATCAAAATAAATGTCGTTACTCAAATTAGCTGGGATGCTTCCTGCTAAAACTAAAAAGTCATCATCTTTAACCCTTTCAAGCTTTACCAGCAGTTTCTCAACATCTTCATCTGAAACTATCGGGCCTTGTCCGTTTATTTCTGTTCCGTCAAGATTTTTGATTTTCAGATTAATTCTCGAGTTTCCGTTTTTTGTGTAGATGAAATCTCGGTCAATTTCGGGCAAAAGATGTTCAATTTCTTTTCCAACAAAGCCGGCAAGAAACCCAAGGGCGATAGATTTATGACCTAAATTGGTTAGTACTATCGAAACATTAATCCCTTTTCCGCCGGCGAGAAGCTGTTCTCTCGAAGTCCGATTCGTTCTACCAACGGAGAAATCCGGCACTTCAACTATATAATCAAGTGATGGATTTAAGGTAACAGTATAAATCATATACTTTCAATCCTTTCATTTTTGATAAGTTAATAATACGCTCATTATCGCTCAAAATCAATCATAATAATTCACAAACTTTCATTTTCGTATTTGTACATCTCTCACAATAAGTCGTAAACGTTCAAAAGCAGTCAGTGCATTTGATGGCTATACGATGTACACTAACGCATATAATGAAAACAAAAAAGTCCGCTTAGTATACTCTTTATATTCTGCCGAGCGGCCTTTATTTTATGCAGCTTATGAATGAAATAGGATTGTTTATTATGATTTGCCATAAACTAACATACCTCTATTTTAGCCACTTGAAAAATAAAACTGTTTATCTTTATTGCGACAGCTCGCTTCTGTTTTTGTTATCTTGTGTTTTCCGATAATTCATATTCATACGCTTAAATCAATAACCAGTCGCTATCAATGCTTCTCTTTCTGATAGCAAAAACACCACCGCTTAACTGCTTGGCTTTCGCTAAGAAAAAACGAGTTTCGATATTTGGACAGTGAAAAATATCCAATAGCTATATTCCTTAGTTATTTATTGACAAAACAATGTTTTCCAAGTAATATTAATTCATATACCTAATATATTATTCTGCTGAGCATGAAAAACGCAAAAATATTAGATAATTATATTTTAAATTTGCGCAATCGTGCAATATTTATTATTTAAGGAGAGAAATCATGACTACTAAAAATCTAAAATCAGTTTTCTACACACTGTCTATAGCTTTAATTATTATGGTATTAACAGCATTGTCTACAATTAATGTTTCGGCAAATTCTGTTGATGTTAGTAGTGTAGAGGAGTTTACCAATGCTTTAAACAACCCAAGCATAACCATGATGAAGCTCATAAGTAACATTGAAGTAACAGGCACTATAACGGTAGATCGCGATATAAGAATAACTACTGATAATAGTTCCAATTTAACCATTGACGGAAATATTGTAGTAACGGACACGGGAAATCTTTCGATAGATTTAGAAAACTTTATATTTAGTAGTATTACTCAATCACAGTTGACGGTGAACGGCATCTTAAATAATAACGGAAAAATTACCGCTGAAACTCCTTTAGAAGTCACGGGAACAGGAACCTTCACAAACAATGGAACAATGACCATGTCGGATGATATTTCAATTGATATGTTGATAACAAACTCAGCGGGTGGAAAAATCAACATTGAAGGCGATGCTACCAAGACTCGAAACATCACAACCCCGATTTCAAATTCAGGAGTAGTAACTGTTGCAACGAGCGGAGCTATCGGCACCGGAAGTAACAGCAGTTTTGTAATAAATACTACTACTGGAATAACTATAGACAGCAACAAATCCACCACCGTTTCTACCATCGGACAGCTTAAAACAGCGTTATCTCAAAGCGATGAACTAACAAACATCACAATATCCGCACCAGGCTTTGAAATAACCGAGGAAATAACCATCCCAACGGGGAAGGTGGTAACGATTGCAGATGGAGCATCGGTTACAATAACGGCAACCGGTAAGCTAATAAACAACGGCAGCATTATCGGCGATATAACAAACAACGGTGTTTTTGAAAATAATAACATTCTAACAGGAATAGTTATCGGCACTGAGCCAATAGGTGATGGTATCATCATATATAATAATAGTACGACGATTATAAGTTTTGCTCAATTTAGATTAGCGCTTAATACCGATGCGGTGAAAAACATTTTTATAAATAATCAGTTAGACTTTGCATCATCTGAGACGCTTACCATAAATAAAGACGTAACCGTTATGATACCAACTAGAAATCCGACAGACCCTGCCGACGATAATTTTTTAGCATTAGAAAACGGAGCTGTTATAGTAAATTATGGCACTATTATTGTGCAGACACCAAATGGTCTAAGACCTCTTCCCACCGGTACCAAAGATATATACAACCTCGGCAGAATAATTACCAGCGTTGCAGGTACCATTAACAGCGGAAATGTTTATACTGGAAATACTGAAAACCCCTCATTTGATATTGCTGATAACAGCATAACCTTATCGGAGTTTAACTCACTGAAATTCTTTGTGCTTGGCGATGACGACTTTATAAAAACCGACTACACTGGGACTGTAACCATATTCGGAGAAAGCACAGACGGAACAAAGGATATAGAGATTTTAAATGGCTCACATAATGTGAACTTGAGCAACTTAACAATAAACGGTATAACTACCCCCTTTATTATCAATCCGACCTCTATTGCAAACCTGAATCTTATAGGGAATAACATTTTAACCGCAAGGGATAATGATCAAGCGGGAATAATGGCGCACGATGCAACTCTAAATTTAACCTCGGCTACAGCCGGTAAATTGTTAGCTGCTGGGGAGGATGGTGACAGCAGCAGTGGAATTCGTGCCGCTAATCTGTTAATCAACGGAAATGCCGATGTGACGGCAAGCGGTGCTGGTGATGGAAGCGGCATACAGAGCAATAGCTTCACTATAGGTGGTCTTGCAAGAGTTACAGCAACGCACCTACCTACCGCAGGAATAGACGCTTTGGCGTTTTCGGTTAAACCATCATTATTGATTGATACAGGGAATATCGTGACTGTACGAGCGGGAGAAACAAATCCTGGTTTAGTAATATCAAACTACGGCACAACTGATTATCATGAAAATGAATATGTTCAGGTACAGATATCTCCACCAGTGTCGATACCACCAGCTATTCTAAGCCCAGATACAGGCGTTTATAGATAATATTAGAAATACAAAAAGCCCGTCGATTTTATCGACGGGCTCTTTTATTGGTTTAAATAATCTGCACTATAAGGAATAAAAATTATAATCCGGTCTGCGGTGATATAATACCCGGCACTGTACCGGTAATCTCTCCGCTAACATCTGCATAATTTGCTGTTATAGAAACGTCGCCCACCGGCATGGTGAAAAATGTATCCATTGCAGTGCGGTCATCAAAAGCAAGGGTGGGGTCATTGCTTGACCAACCTGTGAACTTCTTGCCAGCTGGTACCGCATCGGCTGATACTGATATGATTTCACCCGCTCTTGCTGTGCTTGCATCTGCAGTTCCGCCTGTTATGATAATCGAGTTTTCTTTGTCGAGTGTTGATACCGCGAGTGAAACATCTCTGTCTGGCATCACAAACGAGGTGCTCTCAAGAGCTGCATTTCCAAAAGAAACCGGTGACGCTGTATTGGTATCCGACCAGCCGTTAAATTCAAGCGTCGTGTCGGTTATTGCACTGCTGATATAAACTGTTTGTCCGACGGTAACTTCGGTAACTGTATTTCCCGCATAATCTTTCGCCACGCCATTTGCTATGCTTATCTGGCGTACCGCTCCCCAGATACCGATAACTTCCGTAGGTGCTGTGAATATATAACCTTGACCTTCTGCAATTTGAGGACTTCCCGCAGTTTGCACCTCCCACATACTAAATCTGCTTGAACTTCCGATAGCAGGAGGGAGGAATGTATTATCGATTAAATTAGTTTGTGCGTTGTGAGCTGCAAATTCGCTTTGTGAGGCTGTTTTTGATGAATTGTTGTAATAAATTACCTCATGGAATACCCTTTGGTTGTTTATAATACTATCAACATTTTGTATACTACCAGAATTCAATATTCTGCCTGTATCAGCAATAGAGATTATACCACCGGTTTGACTGAGCGTTTGTCCACTCGCGATATATAAAGTTTTATCCGCCGGTATATAAAGATTTGATTTCAAATCAAATATATTATCGCCACCTGTGTATATATATCCCTTGCCCTCGCCATTTGCGGTATTACCATCGCCGACTCTTCCTCTAAATACCATTATTGAATGGTCAGTATCGTTTATCCAAGTTAATGCGCCGGGACCTATGTGTAAAACAGCGTATCCATAGCTTTCTGTGCTAAATGTTGCAGCTGCACCGTAGACACCGGTATTTGAATTTCCGCCACCTATCGAGAGCGCCATAGATATTTCGCCGCCGCTTATAGTGATATTGCCACCGTCTCCGCCGTCTCCATTCAAACTTCCGCCGCCGCCAATAGAGCTATATTGATTCCCGTTTTCATTGATTGCAATATATCCGCCTCTTATAGTTATACTGCCGCCATGTCCGCCTTTTGCGTTACTTGCAGCACCACCACCGATTGCGGCACCATAAGAACTTGTGCCCTCTGCGTTAATTGTTATATTTCCACCATCTATGGTAATGGATCCCGCATTAACGGTTTCATTTGAAACTTCAGTACCGCCGCCGATTCCTGCATAAAAACTACTGGTAGGCATTGTTACTATAAGTTTACCCATAGTATCTTTATCGCTCGACTGCGAATAAATAGTTAAACTATTTGCCGATGGAGTTGCGGGGTTTTGGTCATCATCGGCTACCTGTATTCCTTTTAGGGCATTGAGGGTCGCGCCGTCGCCCAATATTAGGTGAACATCGCCTGTAACAACAATGCGCTCTGAGATAGTGACATCGCTACCGACAAAATACCATTTTGAGATAGCTCCATCAAACGAAGTTGTACCATCGTTCACTATTACTAAAGCCGACATAGCTGAAGCCGGTGTCTGTGCATTCACAACACTACCATCTGCGTCAAGAACATCTAGATAATTAGTTTGACCACCAACTTCTGTTGCACGAGCATCAATCCTCAATTTATCCTCATCGGATATCGTTCCGAAATTTAAAACTGTACCGTTATTTTGTATAAATCCGCCTGTAGGAACTTCGAGTGTTCCTCCGTTCTGAATAATTATCGTCCCTTCGTTCGTCACAATAAGCGGTATATTAACTGTTTCGCCATCTCTTATATTTAAAGTTCTATCTGCCGGGAAAATATAGTTTGCAGATGCATCAAGTTCTATAGGGCCACGGTAAACCTCTCCATCTTTTACGCCTAAATAGATAATTCCGCTCCAGCCAACGGAGTTGCCTTCAATAGAATCAGCAATAATCAAAGCACTGCCTGTATCTGTTGTTGAAAAAGAGGCGCCTGTGCCACCTATGCTTTTCGCGCTAACAGCGCCACCGCTTATCGTAACACCGTTAACTTTACCACCATCGCCGCTACCTATGCTGTACCCAGCGTTGCTAGTCGCCGCAACAGTTCCACCGCTAATATTGATATTAAGAGCATTAGCGTTGCCATTATTGCTGTCTTTACCGCTTCCGATTCCAGCGCCGTTAATACTGCTTGCGTTGATCTCGCCGCCGCTAATTGAAATCTGACCATTTTCATCATTGACAACAGGATTATACCCTGTGCCAATACCGGCACCATTTTGGCTTTTTGCTGTTACTTTACCGCCAGTTATAATAACATTTGCTGTGTTTCCCGAGCTTCCGCTTCCAATACCAGCACCGTTAATACTGGTAGCATCTACCACTCCATCGCTTATAACAACATTTTTTCCTATACCTGCGGCATAACCCGAAGCTGTTACATATCCGCCGCTAATATCAACCTCGACAAAATCTCCGCCAATTCCCACACCAGCCGCACTGGTTGAATTTACTGTTCCGCTGGAAATATCAACTTGTGCAATGCTATTTGCTCCTCCTGGAGCATTTTTATTAGTTCCTCCAATTCCGGGTCCATTAGTTGATGATGCAGTAACAGAAGTTGTAGCACCTGTTATTGTTATCTCTCCGGCGCCACTACCATCATTTCCGCTACCAATTCCAGAACCTTCTTGGCTTGTTGCAGTTAAGTTGCCGCCGGTTATAGTAATAACACCTCCGCCTGCCTCTTGTCCGCCGCCGAGTCCGGCGCCATATTTACTGCTCGCGGTAACTTCTCCGCCAAATATATTTATCTTCATTAACTCATAGTTAATATCGCTTTTAGCATAAGAGCCACTGTAATCTGCTAAATTGGTGGATCCTCGGCCGATTCCTCCGCCATCGACAGATTCTGAAGATATTTTTCCGCCATAAATATTTATATTAACAGTTCCAGTTTTCTCTCCAGCCCCAATTCCAGAACCATCATTGCTTTTCGCAGTTATATCACCCGCATAGATATTAATATCAGCAGTTTTCACATGCAAGCTATCTACATAAAGGACGGCACTACCGCCTATCGCCGCCCCTCTCACGGCGGTTGCATCTATTTTTCCGCCATAAATGTTTATAGGACCTGAGTTATAGTTTGAGTTTTTATCTTCGTGTATATATCCTCCACCGATCGCCGCACTATATGAACTGCCTGTCCCGGTGCTCTCCGCCCTAATATCGCCACCGTTTATAGTTATTTCTCCATTAATTTTGTTAGCATCGCCACCGAGGCCTGCAGGGGCGCCCGTAAATCTATCATCACTACTGCCGGTATCATATGACGCTATTAACCTACCCATAGTGCCTTCTGAATTCGATTGCGCATAAATAGCAAGGTTATTGGGACTGCCATTTAAGGGGTTGTAGTCATCATCATTTACCGAGATTCCTTTATTTGCAGTAAATACCGCTCCGTCTGCAAGGATTAAATTAACATCGCCCACAATAATAACCCTATCGTTAAATGTGATACTACCCTTTACAACATACCAAGTTTCTCTATTCATATTTCCAATAGTAGTATTGCTTGATGTTAGAACTGTTGCTTCTTTTGTTTCGTTGCTGTATGAAACGGTGTTCGTCCCAGAGTCAAAGCTCGGGAGAAGATAACTTGTATTTTCAGTCGCCGCAAATGAAACAGTTGTAAACAACAAAGAAAACACAAATAAATTCACCATTACAAGCAGTGCTTTAGAAAAATTTTTCATGCTCGTTCACTCTCCTATTTTATCAATTCTTGTATACGCGAAGCTGCTCGCTGTAACCCTGTATTTTATCACGTATAACTCGTTTTATTATATCATATTTCCAATCAAATTAAAAGTTTGCATCAATAGAAGAAATTCACAAAAACTCATGCTTGTTTTTATGCATTTACGACAATGGTTTCTTTTGGTGATTTGCGCAGTAATAGCATAATACTTTATACCAACTCGGTGGTATTTGAAAAGACGCAAAATACTGCATTTCTTTTATCTGCGAAATGCTGATTTAGGCGAAAGATAGGCAAGCGGAGGATAGGCGCTTTTTGTTTGGCGGTATAGGGATAAAGATATGGGTAAAATATAGCTTAAGAGTAGGTTAAATTATAGTTAGATTTTTATGTTTGCTGCCTCAAAGCACAGGGTTACCCACTATATTGATATCGTGGACGAGAGTATCTTTGCAAAACTTATCCCTTGGATAAAAAGATCGTATCTTTTAACGCAAAAACCGTGATGTTTTGCGCATAGATTTATTGCGCTCTTTTTGCGATGAAGTCTGCCATATACTGCTCAAAGTAAGGCTGATTGCGCTTAAATACGCCAGCGCATTCAAGGACCTCTTCAAAAATTATACCTATCTCTTCTTTTAGGATAGTATCTATATTTTCCGCTGAGATATTGTTGTGCTTTGCAAGTAGTTTGGCTATCCAGTCGCTGTGCTTGCTTACCTCTTCGTTTGTTGCGACATCGGTTTTTGATAAAATGCATTTCTTTAGGGTTTCAATTTCATTTTTCAGTCTTGATGGTAGGACGGCAAGCCCCATAACTTCAATTAATCCAATATTTTCTTTTTTTATATGGTGCAGGTGGCTATGCGGATGATATACACCGAGCGGATGCTCATCTGAGGTGATATTATTTCGAAGCACTAAATCTATTTGGTATCTACCGTGAACCTTTCTTGCGATAGGGGTAATTGTATTGTGTGGCTCTTTTGTGTATGCGAATATATTTGCTTTTTCATTGGTGTATCCTCGCCAATGAGAAAGTATTTCACCTGCAAGCTTTTGAATTTCTTTGCGGTTACCAGCTGTAAGGCGGATTACCGACATCGGCCAGTCTAAGGTTTCTACACTGACATTTTCATAACTATCAACTTTATATGAACTGAGCACTTTTGCCTTTTCCATTGCAAATAGATAGTTTCCGCCTTGAAAATGGTCGTGGCTTAATATCGATCCTCCAACGATAGGCAAATCTGCGTTAGAACCCACAAAATAATGTGGGACGATATCTAAAAAGTCAAACATTTTCGAGAAGGTTTCATCGCTTATCTGCATCGGCTCATGCTCTCCGCTGAGTAAAATGCAGTGCTCATTGTAATAAACATATGGTGAGTATTGAAAAAACCAGTCTTTGTTACCGATAGAAATCGGCAGTATTCTATGGTTTTGTCTTGCTGGAATATTAATGTTTCCGGCATGCCCTTGCGTTTCTTTGCACAATAAACATTTAGGATATGCTGTTGATTTAATATTCTTTGCCGCCGCTATTGCCTTGGGGTCTTTTTCGGGCTTTGCTAAGTTGATAGTGATATCAAGTTCACCGTATTTGGTTTTAACTTTCCATTTTATATCATTTTTAATTCGATATCTGCGAATATAATCACTATCACAGCTGAAGTTGTAATACCAATCAGTTGCATCTTTGGGGGATATTTTGTATAGGCTTTGAAACTTATCATTTATAGTTTTAGGAAAAGGAATCATCGCTCCCATTAGCTTTGTATCAAGCAAATCCTTATATACAATGCTATCTTCAATAAACCCTCTTTCCACAGCATCATCGAGGATTATTTTTAAAATTGTTTCCAAATCCATCTCTTCGCTTTTTTGAGATGGTGTGTATTCATCTATGCCAAGGATATCTAAAAAACGATTTATTACATATATTCTATCTTCTTCACCAATAAGATTTTTCTCAATCCCATAATTCACTAAATTCTGGAGCGCTAAAGATAACATATTTAATCCTCCTTAGAATATCCTGCTGGATTATTCTTATGCCAATTCCAAGCTGAATGAACTATCTCTTCTAAGCTCTCGTGTTTTGGGCTCCATCCGAGAACTTCTTTTGCTAAATCACCCGAAGCGATTAGTTTCGCTGGATCTCCCATACGGCGCCCGCACTCTACCACTGGGATTTCATGCCCAGTCACTTTGCGCGCTGTTTCTATAACTTCCCGAACACTAAATCCAACGCCGTTACCAAGGTTGAATATCCTGCTCTCGCCACCGCTTTGCAGATAATCAATAGCTAAAATATGGGCATCAGCTAAATCGGTAACGTGGATATAATCTCGCACGCAGGTGCCATCTGGGGTATCATAATCAGTTCCGAAAATACTTATAGACTCTCGCATTCCGTTTGCGACCTGTAAAATCACAGGTATCAGATGTGTTTCTGGATTGTGCGACTCGCCGATCTGCGCTGACTTATCTGCTCCACAAGCATTAAAATAGCGAAGTGAAACATACTTAATCCCATGCGCCTTATCCACCCAGTAAAACATATCTTCCATAGCAAGCTTTGTCTGCCCATATGGATTTGTTGGAACTGTTCTGTCTGTTTCAAGGATAGGTATATTTTTCGGCTCGCCATAGGTTGCAGCAGTTGAAGAGAAGATGATAGATTTCACCTTTGTTTTAGTTATCGCATCTAATAATTTCTTTGTTTTGCAGAGGTTGTTCTCATAATATTTAAGAGGATTTAAAACGCTCTCACCAACTAAAGAGTATGCCGCAAAATGAATTACAGCATCAATATTTTCTTTTTCGCAGATCTCTATGATTAAATTTTCATCACTTATGTCGCCCTCGTAGAATTTCGCCCTGCTATCAACCGCCCTCTTAAATCCTGTAACAAGATTATCGAGCACGATAACCTTTGTTTCATTATCGCATAGCTTGCGAACAGTATGGCTGCCGATATACCCAGCGCCTCCTAAAACTAAAACTGCCATCTTATCTCTACTTCCTTTCTAATTTTATAAAATACGAGTGCCGCCGACATGGCGCACCGATAATATGTAACAGCTATTTTCTCCGAATATTCTCTCTATATTTTTTTTAAACTCATCAATCATATCAATAGGGACAAACGCCTCTACCGTTCCCGCAAAACCACCGCCGTGAACTCTGCAGGCCCCTCTGCCATTTAAAAACTCATTACAGAGCGCAAGTGCTATTGAAACCTTTTGGTTTAAAACATCGTTGCTCGCATATATATTTTGCAAACATTTAAATGAGGAGTCCCCAGATAGGTTTACGAGTCTTAAAAATTCTTGATAGTTTTTCTCTTTCAAAGCCTTTGCCTCAAGCATTGCAAATTCATTATCATTTTGGAAGTGTATTGCACGCAAAAATGCACGGTCATTAACCTCTCTACATATTTTACCTGCAGCTGATATAATCTGACTTTTGCTCACTTCACGCAGATGTTTTTTGCCAAACAAAGCGGCGACCGCTCCCATCTCTTTTGTGATAGCTTCATATTCACCTGTTAAATCGGCATGATTTCCGCCTGAATCGATAATGCAAACTGCATGTTTCATATCTTCAAATGACAGGTCAACTTTTTCGATTATTGGATTTGTTGTGTCTTTAAAATCAATAGAAACAACACCGCCAACAGAGCTTGCAGTCTGATCCATAAGACCACAGGGTTTTCCAAAATAAACCGTTTCGGCATACTGTCCGATGGCGGCAATTTCAACCGCTGTAATCTCGCTACCACAGTATAGATGGTTTAAAACTGTACCGAAAAATACCTCAAATGCAGCAGAAGAACTTAGCCCCGAGCCGCCGAGAACATCAGATGTGCAGTAGATATTGACGCCATTTAGCTCATAACCCATATTTTGTATTTTATAGTAGACGCCTTTTATAAGCGCCCCGGTTGTGTTGTAATCGTTTATATCAACCTCTAAATCATCCATATTTACCGTTAGCATATCATAGCCGACAGAATAGAGATTTACTATATTATCATCTCTTTTAGAGGCTGCACCGAGAACATCTAAATCAATTGCCGCCGCAAGAACACAGCCCTTTTGATGGTCTGTATGGTTTCCACCGATTTCAATCCTACCAGGAGCTGAAAAAACAGATATTTCAGTATCTGATTTGAAGTGTTTTATAAAACCATTTTTGACAGACTCTATTCGCTTATCATAATAATCTTTGTTGCTTTCATATTTAGGATATACTTCAATCATTTTATCACTATTCATATCTATAACCCTTCTGTTATCTCTCCACTGCCTCAAAAACATATATTTGAGAGGTGAAATCTCCTTTGTCGTTGCCCGAATTATATTTACCTTTAAAGCTATCGCTTTGAATTAGTCCTGTAAACTCTGTTTTTAGTATCATACCGATATTCATAAGCTCATCGCCGTAGTATTTTTTGCCATTACAGAGATATTCTGTATCTTTGCAAAGTCCAACTAAATTTATCTTTTTAAGAGATGGGTTTGGTGTTGCGAGTATTTTATAGTATCCGAGTATCGCTGTCTTTTTGTCCTTTGAAACGACCATCCAGCTATAGGCATTGCCCTGCTTTAACCTATAAAAATCACCTAACTGGAACACCTCACGATACTTTTTGAAAAACTCTATCTGCGCATGAACTTTTTTTGCCTCATCGCTTTTCATCTCATCGAGATTTAGCTCATACCCAAAAGTTCCAAAGTATGCAACATCTGCCCGTGTATCTAAACTTGTTTTTCTCATAACCTGGTGATTTGGTATAGCCGCAACATGGCTGCCGATTGATGAAATAGGGTATACCATAGAAGTTCCATATTGAATATGGAGTCTTTCTATCGCATCGGTATCATCACTCGCCCATGCTTGTGGAGCATAGTGGAGCATGCCGGCATCAAATCTTCCGCCACCAGAAGCGCATGATTCAAACAGAATATTTGGGTACCTTTGTATTAATCTTTCATAGAGCTCATATACCCCTAAGATATATCGGTGGAAAAATTCTTTCTGTCTTTCTGGGGCAATGCTTAAGCTAAAGCTCTCTGTGATATTTCTGTTCATATCCCACTTAATATATGCGATATTTGCTTTGTCGATAGTCTCGCACATTTTGCCGAATATATAATCTACAACCGAAGGATTGCTATAATCGAGCACAAATTGATTTCTGCCATAAGACATTTTTCTGCCGGGCGTTTTAATAACAAATTCAGGATGATTTTTATATAGCTCACTAATCTCGTTTACCATCTCTGGCTCAAACCAAAGTCCAAAATCCAAACCTAAATCATTTATCTTTTTAGCGAGTCCATCTATTCCGTTTGGCAACTTTTCAAGGTAAACACTCCAGTCGCCAAGCGAAGTTGAGTCGTTATCTCTCTTGCCAAACCAGCCATCGTCGAGCACGAATAGTTCAACACCGAGCTCCTTTGCCCTTGCCGCAATCTTCAAGATACTCTCTTCTGTGAAACTGAAATAAGTTGCCTCCCAGTTATTAATTAAAATCGGTCGCACTTTATTTTTATATCTTCCGCGAATAAGGTTATTCATAAAAAGATTATGGAAGTTTTGGCTCATCCCGTTAAGGCCTGTATCCGAATAAACCATTACCGCTTCAGGGGTCCCAAATATTTCGTCTTTTTTTAGTGTCCATTCAAATTCAAACGGATTTATGCCAATCATAACCCTTGTTACGTCATAAGCATCTACCTGCGCTTGTGCCAAGAAGTTGCCGCTGTAAATAAGTGTTAGTCCGTAAACTTCTCCGCTGTTTTCTGTTGTCTCTTCTCGCTTTAGTGCTATAAATGGATTGTGCATAGCGCTACTCGTGCCACGACTACTCGAGATAGATTGAACACCTGCTTCGAGTTTCCTCTTTGTGATATGGCGCTCACGTGACCAAGCTCCATCAAGGGTAATCATCTCGTAATCACTGTCGTATAAATCTAAAGAAAGCGACATTGCACGATTAATTTTTATTGTGTCATCAGATAAATTTTTAAACTGAACCGAGCGAACAATACCAGAAAAAGAATCAAAAATATGGTAATTTAAAATAAGCTGTGCATTAATAACTTTATCATACATTGTTATTGCAAGAGTTTCAACATCTCTGCCATATGTCGCTGGGAGTCCTTCTATTTTGTTTTTCCCTCTGAAAATCTCGTGGGAGAGGTATTCAAAATTTGTTATCCTACTGCCATTTTCCGATGTTACTTGATATGCAGGCTCTCTGTAATCCCCGGTTCCGTAAGCTGGATACTCCTGTTTTAAAACTTCAAGGGAGAAATCTAAATCTCCCTCGAAAACACAAGGTGCTAAAATAACTGAACGCTCTACAAATAGATGCTCGAAGTTATCTCTATCTCTTATTTTTTTTCCAAAATAGAGCTGTCCCAACTGATTATTTCTCATAATCTTAAATATATAACTTATGCTATCGTTTGATAGATGAAAAGTATTTTCACTAAACTTAATCATGTTTTACCTCTAAAGCTTTTATTTATTCTCTTTACTGCCGACCTTTTTGTTAATCATATATGATGCTCCAGCGCAAATAGCTGCAATAACTGCCAATACTATAAATGTATCTATACCGAGGCCGCCCTCTCTTGCAAGTCCGAGTTCTGAGAAAACAACATACATTCCGAGCATTACAAAGATAACAAAACCACTAAATGTATATCTATGTTTCCACGGTGTCATCTCAACAACATTTGAAACAGGCATTATATAGTCGCTGTCCATAGGTTTTATTTTACCAATAACATACATAATTAGGCAAGATAAAACGAATAAAATAGCTGAGATATGAAGATAATGTAGTCCTGTATCCCAAACGAGCTGAGTAATAGCATATACAGAAACAAAGAATGTTATAGCAACTTTTGCAGCGAGTGCCGGCACTCTTTTTGTCATATAACCCATAAAGATTATTGTGAATATCGGGACGTTGAAAAATCCATTTATTGTTTGCAAATAATCAAATAGTCCTGCAGGTGCGTTTAGAATTAGAGGGGCTACAAACATAGATATCAAAGCAACTATAAGTGCAAATTTCTTTCCAACTTTTATCAGTTGTTTATCTGAAACATCGCCTTTAGCAGCGGGTTTGTAAACATTTAGTGCAAATAATGTTGACGCTGAATTGAGGACGCTGTTAAATGTGCTTAGAATAGCTCCCATTAGAGCTGCTGCAAAAAATCCAACAAGCGGTGCTGGTAAAACTTTACTTACGAGCGATGGGTAAACAGTATCGATGCTTTCAATTCCACCACCAAAAACTTGGAATGCCATAATGCCTGGAATAATAACCATAAGAGGGGTTAGAACTTTAAGAAGCCCCGCAAATATTACGCCTTTTTGCGCCTCTTTAAGGTTTTTAGCACCGAGCGCCCTTTGTATGATAGATTGATCCGTTCCCCAATAGTATAGATTAACAAGGAGCAGTCCTGTGAACATCGTCGAAATAGGTAGGTAGCTATCGTTTGAGCCTATTGCATTAAATTTTTCAGGTGCGCTGTTTAGGAATATATTAAACCCCGATGCAACATCGCCGCCGCCAATAACTAAAAGTGCAAATACCGGAACGAGCAAACCACCTAAGACAAGGGCAATTCCGTTGATAGAGTCTGAAATAGCAACCGCTTTAAGCCCACCGAAAATTGCGTATATTGAACCGATTATACCGATAACCCAAACAAGTAGCCAAACTGATTGCGCATGAGTTATCCCAAAAATGCCTGATATATCAAATATCTGCCCCATTGCTATTGCGCCTGAATAAAGTGTAATCGGCAGCATATTTACGATATAGCTTATTAGAAATAGTATTGTAATAAATTTACGAGTACCGCCGTCAAACCTCGACTGGATAAAATCAGGAATTGTTGTGATACCTTGTTTTAGATATCTTGGAACTAAGAATAATGCGATAATAATGAGGGTTATACCGGAGCCAACTTCCCAGCCCATAACCGCCATATTCTGTGAATACGCCTGCCCCGACATGCCAACAAAGCTTGCCGCACTTAAATTTGTTAAAAGAAGGGAGCCTGCTATAACTCCACCTGTAAGACTTCTGCCACCAAGAAAGTATCCATCACTTGTTGTGAGAGAATCATTTTTAGTTTTAAAATACGTTATTATACCAACGGCTGATGAGAATACTATGAAAGAAATTATTATTGTGACCATTATGTACTCCTTTTAAAATAAATTTGTTTGTGAACGCGCGTTTATTTTAGGGTAAAAAAAACTAAATTCAAAGATTTAGTTTTTTAACAGTTGATTTTTCAATCAACATTGGGGTGTGAATAATATCTTCTGCTGTATCACCAAACAGAAGCTTAATGCAAGATTTCGCTATATCTTCCAGAGGGACTTCCAAACTTGTAAGACTTAAGTTTAGCCATGATGCGACCTTAAGATTATCAAAACCTATTAAAGAGATATCCCCCGGCACTGAATATCCGTTTTCTTCGCACGCTCTGATAACTCCAAGAGAGATGATGTCGTTTGCGGCAAAGATAGCTGTCGGCTTATTATTCTTCAGATACTGATTTGTATTGAAATAGGAAATATCCTCTTTAAACATACCATAGATAACTTGTGTTTTAGATATCCCAAAGTCTGACATTGCTTTTAAGTAACCTTTTTCTCTTTCGATAGATGAGAGCCTATTATCGCCCCCAACATATAGGATATCGGTATGACCATTTTCAATTAAGTATTTTGTTGCGTTATAGCCACCGATAAAGTTGTCGCAATTAACAACTTTCATATCGCTGTTTTCATAATCGCTTTTTGAGAACTGATCTATTGAAACGGCATTATATTTTTTTGCAATATCGGAAATCTCTTTTGTGTTATACGGGAAGCCTGTAAATATCCCACCGTATACCATTCGTGTTTCAAAAGCTTCTTTAAGCGTTACAAATTCTTTTGGGTCTGTTATAACGTTTACAAGCGCTGTGTAACCTTTTGTTTTCAAAAGCTTTATCAAATTTGATAAAAGCTCCATATTGTATGGGGAATTAATTCCAACCCATTCGCTTGAATTGTTATCTATATTGAGATCTGCAATATAAATTCCAACAATATTAGAGGGGGCTCCTGCTAAACTTCTCGCAAAGTGATTTGGAGTATATCCATGCTCTTTTATAACTGCCTGAACTTTTAGTCTTGTTTCTTCAGGGACATTGCTATAATTATTTAAAACTCTTGAAACGGTGCTGCGCGAAACATTTGCAAGTATTGCTATTTGTTCTGTGTTAATATTATTCACCCTCTTTCTGTGAACGCGTGTTTATGCATATATAGTACCATTATTTGTTTTAACTGTCTATAAAATTTGTATAATCTGCAAAAATTCTGTTATTTGCATTAAAATGAGCTCTTCTGTTTGTGTAAATTAAATAAACAATAATCGATAATTCCGTTTTTACCCTACCTTAAACATCTAATTTTTATGAAATAAAGGAGAGAAATTTAAAATAAAGGGTGAATATAGTTGCAAGTTATTTAAAACGCTTATAGAAGCTTTTATAAGTAATGGGATAATTTATTTTTCATCTTGTATTTCAGCGTTAGCTTTACAAATGCCCTGCAGTGTTACACTGAAAACACCAGCGCTTTCTTCGGGCAAAATTTCACGCATTTACCGCATTTTATGCATTTACTTTCATCGACAACAGGTGCGCTAAATCCTGTCTGTATTAGAGCATCTACTGGGCAAACTGCGACCGATGGACATTTGTGGTTTTGCGGACATCGCTCATTTATAACTATTAGTTTTTCATTATTCATCTTGTTTTTCCCTCTTTCTACTTGCAATAAAGTTCCTTTAAATCCTGCATTATTTTGTAAATTCGCTCATCTTTAATGCGGTAAAACACAGTTTGCGCTTTTTTCTCATAGTCCAAAATGCCATTTGCTTTTAAAATGGCAAGATGTTGCGAAATGCCGGATTGAGTAATCGGTAGTTTTTGGAGCAGGTCAGAAACGCTTTTAGGCTCCTGTACAAGCTCGCACAAAATCAGCAGCCTATTTTCATTCGCAAGTGTCTTTAATAAATCACTAACTTCCCTCGCCTTAGCTCTCATCTCTTCCATTTTTGTTTCCTCCATTTTTAAGTTTACAAATCCCCTGTGTCATCGTCCCCATCGGACAATAAACGCAAAACCCACGAGGCTTGAAAAATACCATTGTTGCGATTCCGATTATCGTCGATGTCAGCATAACGCTGTAAAAACCGAATGCATATTGTGCAATCCAAGGTGCGACATTTAGAGTATATGCAAAATCCCACGGTAGATTAAATGTCCAAAGAAGTGTGAGCACTTCAGATAAGCTTGCACTCCCTGCAAATACAAGATATGTCGTGAAAATCATATTCAAAAACATAATCATAAAAAAAGCTAAAAAACCATATCTAAAATAACTTGTGCGGGCAAATTTCGGCAGCGGCTTATTTCGTGAGAGTTTTCTGCCCAAAAGCGCAAACAACTGCCCTCTGCCGCAGTATCTGTGGCAATATCCTTTATTGCCGGTGATAACAGCGATTGCGAGTGGTGTTAGGAAAAATATCATCCCTATCCAAGCGAAGAGGATATTTAAGAAACCCAATGCGAAATACGATATTTCAACGATCCAAAGATAATCGTACCATTTTTTAGTTTTCATAATCCACCTCACGAGCAACGATTTCGATTACAGATGCAGGGCAGATTTTACTGCATTTGCCACAGCCAACACACAACTCGTCATTCACCCTCGCCCGCACTCCATTCGCTATATTAATCGCCCCAAACGGACACTCGCGAATACAAGTTCCACAGGCTACGCAAAGTTTACCAACCCTCGCCACCTTTTTACTTTTCAATATATCAACCTTCTTTACAGTATATTAGCAATTACTAATATACTGCACTTTAATTTATATGTCAAGTGAAAAATTAAGATATAGCTTGTATTAGAAAAGCATATTTATAACCCTTCCATATTATGTTAAAATATATATAGATTTTTTGAAAGGATTTGTTTCTCCCGCTCGTATTACAAGTGAAAAGGCAAAAAAGCCTTAATAAATTTATTATTTGGAGGAACTAAAGATGAAAAAAATCATTACATTAGGATTAACAGCTGCGATACTAATTTCGGCAAGTGCAACAACAGCTTTTGCAGCGTCAACTTGGAAAGGCACAAACTATGCAAACACCGCCGGCAACGCAGTTTCCGATTATTTTGGCAGATATTCAAACTTTGTAGACGCTGATGGCGATGGAATTTGTGATAACACAGGGCTTTACATTGGAATGGGCAGAGGTAAAAATGGCGGTCGCTTTATTGATAACGACGGAGATGGTGTGAATGATAATATCGGCAGTGGCATAGGCAGATATTTCACAGATTCCGATGGCGATGGGATTTGCGATAATATAGGCACAGGAATCGGCCCGAATTTTGAAGATAATGACGGCGACGGTGTTTGCGATAATGTAGGCACAGGCGCAAACTTAAATCAAGCACAGGGCGGACAAGGCAAAAACGCAGGACAAGGCAGAGGCAGAAATAGAAGCTAAGGAGTAAGCTATGAGAGATGAGCAG
>CAYJGN010000007.1:31776-56415 GCA_964369635.1 uncultured Oscillospiraceae bacterium | reverse complement strand
CGATACATATGTTAAACTGTTATACCCTGCTGGAAACCCGACTTGGGAAAACAGCCCTTTGGTTCATGAGCTTGTTGCATTGGGCAAGGCAGCGTCGTATATTACTTCCACACCGCCACCTACACCTCAACCTGAACCGCAAACCTCACCGCAAACGGGTTTGTACTTTTAAGTTTATAGACGGTAGGGATTCTAAATGATGAAACCTTTCCAATAAAAGAGCAGCCACCCAGGCTGTTTTTTTATTTTCCGAATTTCTTATCTGTTAAAAATGAAATGGCATTTTTGTGCAGTCATACAATATAATCAACAATTCATAAAACTTAGTTGAAAGACTATAAATTTCGTGATAAAATTTATCTAAATAAATTTTGGAGGTTTTTATGGAAAGACGTAAAATAATTATGGATGTTGATACCGGTAGCGATGACGCGGTCGCTCTAATTTTAGCTATGCTCGATGATACTTTTGATCTTTTGGGAATTACCTCTGTCAATGGCAACGTTGAGGTAAAACTCTGCACCGAAAACAGTCTTCGTATGGTTGAGCTTTGCGGTATGGAAGATAAAATCGGTGTCTATCGTGGGGCTGATCTGCCACTCGTTTCAACCCTTCTGCCAAACTCTGTTCAAAATCTGCGCGGCTATCCAAGGCGCGAGGGTTGTGAGGAGAATAAAACTATGCACCACGCAGAGCATATAGATACACCAAAATTCACCATAAAAGAAAAAGATGAATCGGCGGTTGTTTGGCTGATTAATACTCTCCTCGCTTCAAAAGATAAAGAGATAACGCTAATTCCAGTAGGTCCACTTACAAATATCGCTCTTGCGATGAGAAGTGACCCTCGAATTATACCGAAGATAAAAGAGATAGTTATCATGGGTGGGGCAAATAAATATACCGGCGGATACTCTTCTGCTTCAGAATTTAATGTTTGGGTAGACCCTGAGGCTTGTGAGGTTGTTTTGCAGTCGGGGTGCAAGATAACAATGGTGCCGCTCGACGCAACATTTTCAGCTTATATTTCCGATAAGGATGTTGAGGATATAAGGGCTATAGGAGGTCTTGTCGCCGAGACTGTTGCAGACCTTATATTAAAATACGGTACTGCGTCATTCCTTGCTGACCAAGAAGAGGTTCAAATCCCAATACACGATGCTTTGGCAGTTTGCGCTGTCAGATATCCTGAGGTGCTTAATACGCAGTTTTGCAATGTCCATACAGACATTTCAGGCGGTTTTGCCTATGGTGCAACCCTTATTGATAAGCGCACACCATCCCTTGCAGAAAAGCCAAATTGCCACTTTGCGCACAGTGCAAACAGAGAGCTTTTCGTATCGTGGATAAAAGAAACGCTTAAAAATGCAAAATAAAATATCAAGTTGCAGTATAAAACAATTTTAGTGCAGCAATTTATTAATCGCCCCTCTTTTGATGGATACTATAATCCAATAAGAGGAGCGATTTTTATATTTTTATATTTTCATCGTCTACGTAAGCTTCACTTGAATATCCTTTTTGCAAAAGTATTTTAACTATCTTATCTAAAACTGATTTACAAAGACAGTGAAACAACTTGTTTTCTCCAAACCATTTAACAATAGTCGGGCTGATTTTATAGTATAGCTTCACAAATAACCTGCCAATCAGAGTTTTGTTAAGTGATTTATCGCGAAATCGTCTTAAAGTATATACACTGGGGCAGTCATAAGAACCATAGACCGATGTAGCTATATAGCACCCATGCCACTCAATATTAGGCTTTTTATCTTTTGCGAAATTATCAGCTTCTGCAACTTTATTGTTGTTTGCAAAATAAGCTTTTCTTTCGAGTGGCAGTGAGTTTAATACAGCATATATTTTATTTGCAATATTATTAGGATTTGCTCCATCTTCTGTCCACAAGGTCAAAATAGGTATTCCAGCTTCTGCACAAATGTGTGAAACTTTTATATCTCTTTGTCTCCTGTCATTTCTATAGTGAGTTCTATCATTAATTTCAATTATAAATATTGGCATCAAATTAAAATCAGTTATCAAAAAATCAACATTCCGAAATAGCTCGTTATGATATTTGGAATTATCCAACTTAATAATAAAAGATGCAAGATTGGCTTGCAAATGAACTATAAAATTTTGAGGTAAAACAGCACGTATAGATTCATAATATTTCTTTTCCGTTGCAGTTAGCATAGAATTCTTTTTATTATACAAAAATGTTTGCTTGTTTGGTTGCGTACTTGCTTCTTGTTGATATCTGTTATCCCAGCAAGGAATGCCTGCATAGTGCCATTGATTACACCTTGGGCAGTTAATTATCTCTCCCATTTCCCTCTTCTTGTTGCATTCCCTACAAAGCTTATAGTTGTTTGACTCTTTGCCACATATAACACATAACATAGTAATCCCCCTGCTAAAGAAATACGTTTCACGATATTTGGTTAATTTAATTATATAGCGTGTATGCCAATAATTCAATATATTTCGGAGGAAGTTCTCGAAAGGTTTCAGTCTCATATGAGACTATTTCTCTTGACAAAATGAGTATCATTTGATACTATACTGATACAGTCTATAAAAGGAGGTGTGAAATGACAAAAGCGGATTTAAAAGATATTCTTCTGAAGATTGATTTTTTAGATGAACGGCTTCTTACCGATGATGATTTGAATGTAGCGTCTTTTAAAAAGGGCGAATATTTATATGATAGCTTAGATGGTATACCATCGATAGCGATCCTGCTTTGTGGTGTTGCCTCGGTTTATCACGAAACATTGAGCGGAAAGCTCGCCCATTTAAATGATATCGGCCGAGGTTCACTTTTTGGAATTAGCAATCTTGCAAAAAGCAGTGAACTCGAAACTTCTATTCGTGCAAAAAGCGATGTAACCCTTCTGTATATTCCAAAAAAGCGGGTTATCGAAATGCTTGAGAGCAATGGGCGATTAGCTCTTCGATATGCCCTATACTGCAACGAAAAGATAAATTTTTTAATCAGCAAAATTGAATATTTCACCCTCTCTTCATCAAAAGACAAATTGGCAGCCTATCTGCTTATAAACTGCGATGAGAATGGCAGAATATATTTAGAGGGCAGTCGAGATGAGCTTGCTTTGAGGGTAGATGTTAGCAGAGCGGCGCTTTTTCGCGAACTAAAGGTTTTACAGGAGAATAATCTTATTGAAGTTCTTGACAATCTAATAGTTATTCGTGATGAGGGGCGGCTGCGAAGTATTTTAAGGGAAAAAGGATAGGAGATCATAATGAAAAGAATTTTAGCATTAATTTTAACGATGTTGCTTGCAGTAACAGTGCTTGCTGGTTGTTCAAACTGGGATGAGAGCAGCTCATCAAGTGAGTCGAGCGAGAGCAGTGAGAGCCAAAGTGAAAGCGGTGTCGACTCAGATGTTGAGTTAGATCCAGTTGATGTTCGCACAGTTGCACTTATAGGACCAACTTCTATGGGTATGGTTTCGCTTATGGATAAAGCGCAAAGCGGTGAGATAGATGAAAACAACTATACATTTGAGTTGATTTCAGCACCAGACCAAATAGCTCCGATGATTGCAAAAGCTGAGGTTGATATAGCGGCAGTTCCTGCAAATATGGCGTCAGTTCTTTATAATAATACAGATGGCGGAGTGCAGGTTTTAGCAGTAAACACTCTCGGCGTTCTCTATATTGTTGAGAATGGAAGTACCGTTGCAGAGGTAAGCGATTTAGTTGGCAAAACTATTTTTGCATCAGGTAAAGGAGCGACCCCTGAGTATGCGCTTCGTTATATCCTATCTGAAAACGGAATAGACCCTGATAGCGATGTTACTATCGAGTGGAAAACAGATCATGCTGAGTGTTTAGCATCTGTTTTAGCGACAGAAAATTCGGTTGCGATGTTACCAGAGCCGTTTGTAACAACGGGCAAATCATCAAATGAAAATCTAACAGTTGTCCTCGACCTAACAGAGGAGTGGGACAATGTTGAAGCGGATAGCGAAAATCCATCATCACTTATAACTGGTGTTTTAGTTGCGAGAACCGACTTTATTAAAGAAAATCCGCTGGCAGTTGAGGCTTTTCTTGATCGCTATAAAGATTCAGTTGACTATGTAAACAGTGATATTGAGGGTGCAGCGGCGCTTATTGGCGGATATGAAATCGTACCGGAGGCAGTAGCTCTTATAGCTATCCCAAACTGCAACATAGTTGCAATTACAGGAGATGAGATGAAAGAGATGTTATCGGGATATTTAGCAGTGCTAAATGATGGAGATCCTGCTTCAATAGGTGGAACGCTACCTGATGATGCATTCTATTATGGAGCAGAATAAAAAAAACAAGAGATTCAAACTATGGGCTGTACTGCCATGGCTTGTGCTATGGCAAGCGACAGCTATGATAATAAATTCGCGAATAATTATAGTATCACCGATTGCGGTGTTGCTTCGGCTTTTCGAGCTGGTTTTAGAGGCTGATTTTTATCTAACGATAACCCTTAGCTTTTTGCGGATTACATCAGGATTTTTTTTAGGATTATTCACAGCCGTTGTTTTAGCTGTTTTAGCAGCGAGGTATCGGCTGATAAGAGATTTAGCTGAACCATTTATGCTAACGATAAAAGCAATACCTGTTGCTTCGTTTGTAGTGCTTGCTCTAATCTGGTTCTCTTCGCTTAATTTAGCGATTTTTATAGGATTTCTAATGGTTCTACCTGTAATATATACTTCTGTTTTAGAAGGTATTGAAAATACCGATAAAAACCTTATTGAGATGGCAAAAGTTTTCAGATTTAAACCTCTTTTGAAAATTCGATATATCTATTTTTTTGAGGTTTACCCATTCTTTATTTCGGGGCTTCGAGTGGCTATTGGGCTATGTTGGAAGGCAGGAGTTGCGGCTGAGGTTATTGGTATTCCGAACAATTCAATAGGTGAGCAGATTTTTCGCTCAAAATCCTATCTAGATACCGCTTCTCTCTTCGCTTGGACGGTTGTTGTTGTAGTGGTGAGCGTATTGTTTGAAAAAATTTTTCTAAATTTGGTTATGCGTTTGCACAAACGACTTAAAAGAGGGTGAGCGGATGGATAATATAATTATAGAGAATATCTGTAAATCATTTGGAGATAAGAGAGTTTTAAAGGATTTTTCAGCAGAGATTAAGAAAGGTTCTGTAAACTGTTTAATGGCTCCGTCAGGTGCTGGTAAAACAACGCTGATAAGGATAATAATGGGGCTTGAAACTGCTGATAGCGGGAAAATTTCAGGAATTGATAAAAATGAGATAAGAGCTGTTTTTCAAGAGGACAGACTAATCAAAAGTCTCTCTGCCGTAGCTAATATTAAAATAGCCACAAATGCAGAGGGCAGAGAGGTTACAAAACTGCTAAATAGCTTGCTGCTCTCAAAGATTGAAAATGAGAGCGTTGAGACTATGTCTGGCGGTGAAAAACGCAGAATTTCAATAGCGAGAGCTCTTCTATCAGATGGTAATATGCTAATATTAGATGAGCCGTTTAAAGGGCTTGATGAGGAAACTAAAGATGTTGTTATAAAAGTTGTAAGCGAGTATATATCTGGAAAAACACTTCTGCTCATCACCCACGATGAGAGCGAAGCAAGAGCACTAAATACAACCAATTATATAGTTATCTCGGAATAAACGTTTAACTAAAATCAAATGAAATTTTTTGCAAATTTCATTTGATTTTAGTTGCATTTAATAGTAAAATATTATTAGATAGTACATTGAGGTAATTATGTATAGTTGGATAACAATTGCAGAATGGTCAGCTTTGATATTTTCAGTCGTTTTGATTGTGAATGTTTCTTTAGATGCGGATAATACATATATAAGGCAGCGGGTAGTTAAATCCACCTATCTTTCTGTCTTTTTTTCAATTTCCTTCACCCTGCTATCAACCTACTCGCTATTATATATTGATTATTTACCTATAATCTTGGTTGATATTATAACGCTAATCTATTTTTTAGCACTTCCTATACCATATGTTTTCTGCCTTCGATATGCTCAATGCCTTCGTTATTTTAAAACCTCAGAGAACGCAAAGCTTGAAAAATGGATAAACTATTGGATTCCATATCTTTTATATGCAGTTTTCATTCTTTCAAACGTTATATTTCACCATGTCTATGAAATATCAGCGACAGGTGAATATATGCGAAGAATGTTTTATCAGAGCCCATACCTGATTGGGGTTCTATATTTTATAGCTATTGTTATCACTTTGTTTAGATGTCACAAGGTTATTGGCAGACGAGGTGTTGTTGTTCTTTTATCAACACTTATTCTATGCCTTGGCCTTGTTATTATGCAGTTTATCGCTACAAACCTTATGCTGCTCGGCACTGTTAATATGATTATCGCTATAACAATTCATCTCAATATTCAAAACTCAAATAAAGAGATAGATAGACGAACAGGTCTTTTAAACAGAGATGTTTTGTTATATAGGTTGCACGATAAAATCCACTCGAAAACAGACTTTTCGATTTATTTATTTAGCATTCGAGACTTTAAAAATATAAACGAGAGAATAGGTCTTAGATTTGGAGATTTTGTCCTTGAAGAGATTGCTGTAAATCTTATTAATATATTCGGACGTGAGAATGTTTTCCGATATAAAGGAGATGAATTTGCAGTAATTATAACCGAGCGGGTAACTGATGTTGAGAGAAAGATTGAAGATGCTGTTTCGATGTTTTTATCACCGTTTAGCAATGGTGGAATAACCTCATCAATAAGCATGGTTTATGCCCGCGTTGACTATCCTTTGTTTGGCGATAATATAAAATCGCTTATTTCTGCTGTTGATTATTCTGTTGCAACTGCAAAAAAAGGTGACAATGACCAGATTGCAATATATGATATGGGCATACGCAAAAAGATGAAAGCAGACCTTAATATGCAGGCGAAAATTAAATCAAGCATTGAGAATCGGGATATTGTTGTTCACTATCAACCGATATACTCAGTATCGAAAGATGATTTTGTAGCCGCAGAGGCGCTTGTTCGAATGAGAAATGACGATAGAAGTTTAATCCCTCCAAACGACTTTATAGAGATAGCAGAGAAAACCGGTCTTATTATAGATTTAACATATCTAATACTTGAAAAAGTATGTAAAGATTTAAGGGAAATGGATACGAACGGAGAGGTTTATTTAAGGTCGGTCTCGGTGAATTTTCCATATATTCAATTTTTGCAAAGCGATGTTGTTGAGCAGGTTCAAAGGATATTGTTTGAAAATAACATTGAGCCAAAGAGAATAAAAATTGAAATAACAGAGCGAACTCTTATATCAAATCATCATACGATTAATGATGTTATAGATAAGCTCCAAAAACTTGGGTTTAAGCTTGAAGTTGATGATTTTGGTATTGAGTACTCGAATTTATCGCTTCTTCTTCGAATTCCTTTTGATATATTAAAGGTTGATAGAAGCCTTATTTTAGAGGTATTGAAATCAGAGGAGAACAAAGAGTTTTTCAAGAATTTACTAAAAGGCATTAGAGCTATAAATAAGCTTGTTATCGTTGAGGGTATCGAGACGCAGGAGCAGGTTTCATACATGAAAGAGTGCGGCGTTGATTATATTCAAGGGTACTATTTCTCCCGCCCATTAGCTCCAAAAGATATAGAAATTTTTTTAAAAGATAAAAAAAGTATTGACAAGTTATAATTTATCTGATATTTTATTTACATAGAAAAACGCGATGAAAAAGAAATGAACTATATTATTTCAGCGTAGAGAGCTCTCGGTTGGTGAAAGAGAGTGTGGATAATAAGTTTAACTCACTTTGGAGCGGCTCTGCTCATAAGGCAGGGACGGGGAGGATACCTCGTTAAAAAATATAGGTGTTTTTGCACTGAAAAAGCGGGCAGCTATGCTGTCAAATTGAGTGGTACCGCGGAAGTTTTGCTTTCGTCTCTTTTATAGAGATGAGGGCTTTTTTTATTGAAAGGAGAAATAAAATGAAAATAGCATTTTCAACACTTGGATGTCCCGACTTCACATGGGACGAAATTTTATCAACAGCGAAAGACCTTGGTTTCGAGGGAATTGAGGTTCGAGGTATTGAAGAGAACTTCAATGCTTTCCAGTCAAACCCTTTTGATAATAAAAGAATCGAAAAAACTGTTGCTAAACTAAAAAAACTTAAAATTGAGATCCCCTGTCTTTCTTCAAACAAAGCGATAAAATATCCAGATAAAATAGATGAAAACGTTCAGTATATAAAAGGGTATATCGATTTTGCAGCGAAAATAGGCACCCCTTATATCAGAGTTTTAGGGGATGCTAAGGCAGATGTAGAGGGAGAAGTTTCGGATGCGGTTGTTATCGAAACGCTAAAAAAAATAGCACCTTATGCAAGCGAACAAGGGGTTACCTTACTTGTTGAGACAAATGGTGTTTACGGCGATACAAAAAGACTTTGCGAGATGCTAAGTGAGGTTCGCTCAGAGAGCGTTGGCGCTCTTTGGGATATCCATCATCCGTATAGATATTTTGGGGAAGAACCGCAGACAACTATCCAAAACCTCGGCGCATTTATAAAATATGTTCATATTAAAGATTCAGTAATTGAAGGCGATAAAACTGTTTACAAAATGATAGGTGAGGGAGATTTGCCAATAGACTTTGCAATGCAGTCGCTTCGCTCGATAAACTACGATGGTTTCATAACACTTGAGTGGTTAAAAGCATACGCTCCAGACCTTGCAGAGGCAGGAGTTGTATTCCCGCACTTTGCAAACTTTATGAGCGAATACACCGGCGCAAGCTATGGAAAAACAGCTTTAATTGACAACAACAGAGGTACAGGTAAATACCTATGGCCGAAAGAGACGCTAATAGATCTTACCTTCCCAGAGGTGCTTGATGCTATGGTGCAAAATTTCCCAGACCAGATAGCTTTTAAATATACCCACAGAGATTATGAGAGAACATATTCGCAGTTTAGCGATGATGTTGATAAATTTGCAAAAGGACTTATCTCACTTGGCGTTAAACCGGGGGATCATGTTGCAATTTGGGCAACTAATGTTCCAGAGTGGTTTATAACCTTCTGGGCGACTGTTAAAATTGGTGCTGTTCTTGTAACGGTGAATACCGCATATAAAATCCACGAGGCAGAATATCTTCTTCGCCAGTCAGATACCCATACCCTCGTTATGAATGACGGCCTTAAAGACTCAAATTATATCGATATTATAAACACAATCTGCCCTGAGCTTTCAGAGAATAAAGATGGTGAGCCGCTTTATAGCAAAAAGCTTCCTTTCCTTCGCAATGTTATAACAATCGACTCAAAGATTAAAGGGGCACTAAAATTTGACGAAGCGATAGAAAACGGTAAGAATGTTCCTATTGAAGAGATAACAAGAAGAGCTGCGAGCTTGCGCCCTGATGATGTTTGCAATATGCAGTACACTTCAGGTACAACAGGCTTCCCCAAAGGGGTTATGCTCACCCACTATAATATTGTAAACAACGGAAAAGCTATTGCCGACTGCATGGATTTATCAACTGCAGACAGACTAATGATTCAGGTGCCTATGTTTCACTGTTTTGGAATGGTGCTTGCGATGACAGCATCAATGACTCACGGAACATCTATGTATCCAATTGATGTCTTCTCGCCGACAAAAGGCCTTGAGTGCATAAATAAAGAAAAAATCACCGCTTTCCACGGTGTACCTACAATGTTTATTGCGATGCTCTCTCACCCAGACTTTGATAAAACCGACTTCTCACATATGAGAACAGGTATTATGGCTGGAAGTCCTTGTCCTATTAAAGTTATGGAAGAGGTTTTTGCGAAGATGCATATGGATGAAATCTGCATAACTTATGGTCAGACTGAAGCATCCCCTGGTTGCACTATGAGCAAAACAACCGATTCTATCGAAGTTCGCGTTGGAACTGTTGGAAGCAATATCTTCGGAGTTGAGTGCAAGATAGTAGACCCTGAGACAAACGAAGAGCTACCGATAAATACCGATGGTGAGTTTGTTGCTCGTGGATACAATATCATGAAAGGCTACTACAAGATGCCTCAGGCAACAGCAGACGCTATTGATGCTGATGGCTGGCTTCACACAGGCGACCTTGCTCGTGTTGATGAGAATGGCAACTACAAGATAACTGGTAGAATTAAAGATATGATTATCCGCGGTGGTGAGAATATCTATCCGAAAGAGATTGAGGAGTTTATCTATACCCATCCAAAAGTATCAGATGTTCAGGTTATAGGCGTTCCCGATAAAGCTTATGGCGAGGAGATTATGGCAGCGGTTATTCTAAAAGAGGGCGAAGAGCTTACCGAGCAAGAGCTAAAGGATTATTGTCTTGCAAATATGGCAAAACACAAAAATCCAAGATATGTTTCGTTTGTGACAAGTTTCCCGATGAACGCAGCTGGTAAAATTCAGAAATACAAGATGCGAGAACAAGCTGTTATTGATTTAAAACTCGGCGAAGCAAATGCAATAGAGACGGCGTAATTTAAAATTTATCTATCTTAATATTAAAAGAGCAGTGGGAAACCTTCAAAGTTTATCCACTGCTCTTTTTTAATATTTATTATATTCTACTGATTTTTAATCTTCTCAAAAAAAGCCTTAATGCTCTGCTCATATTTATTGCTTCCATATTCATAGTAAACAGTTCCTAAAAGCTTATCCGGCAGATACTGCTGTTTAACATAGTTATTTTTATGTCCATGCGGATAGACATACCCCTGTCCATGTCCGAGCTTTTTAGCACCGCTATAATGCGCATCCTTTATATCGGTTGGGATATCGCCATATTCTATATTCTGCACATCATAAACCGCGGCTGTTATTGCCGCTGAAACCGAGTTTGATTTCGGTGAAGTTGCAATAGCGAGTGCTGCGTGGGCAAGTGGTAGCTGCGCTTCTGGAAAACCAAGCTGCAGAGCGCTATCAACGCAGGATTTCACGATAACTGCGCAGTTGCTATACGCAAGACCGACATCTTCGCTCGCGCATGCAAGCAGTCTTCTGCAGATAGATGGCAAATCTCCCGCAACTATAAGCCTTGCAAGATAATGAAGGGTTGCGTCAGGGTCGCTCCCTCTCATTGATTTATGAAATGCAGAAAGGATATCGTAATGAGCATCGCTATCCCTATCATACCTAAAATTGCTCTTCTGGATAAAGGTTCGAACGCTTTCAATATCGACCGCTGGCGGCTCGCCTTCTGCTGAATGATAAGCAAGCTCAACTGCATTAAGCGCTTTCCTAACATCTCCACCGCATCCAAGAGCAATAGTCTCGATTATCTCATCATCAACTAAAACTTCGCCCTTATCCTCGTTTAAAATATCAAAACCGCGCCGTACAGCCATTCTGATATCTTCTTTATCGACAGGCAAAAACTCAAAGACGGTGCATCTTGATAGAATTGCATTGTAGATATAAAAATAAGGATTTTCGGTCGTTGAAGCGATTAGTGTTATATCGCCGTTTTCTATATGCTCGAGGAGCGACTGCTGCTGTTTTTTATTTAGATACTGAATTTCATCGAGATAGAGGATAACCCCAGCACTCGACTGCAGCGTTCCGACCTCGGCTATAACTTCTTTTATATCTTTAGTTGAAGCGGCGGTGCCGTTTAGGATATGAAGATTGCGGCCCGCTTGTTTTGCGATAATTGAAGCGACCGTTGTTTTCCCAACGCCTGAAGGTCCATAGAAAATCATATTTGGGATATAATCCGATTTTATAACGCGACGAAGAATACCGCGCTCGCCAACGAGGTGTTTTTGACCGACAACATCTTCAAGTCTCTGCGGTCTTATTAGACTTGCAAGGGGTCTGTTCACGCTATTTCCTCCGTTTTATTCGTATAATGGGTATTTCGCACAAAGAGCATCAACTCTTTTTATTATAGCATCTTTGTTACCCGCAAAATCATCAATCGTCATTTTTATAAGTCTTGCTATCTCTCTGCAATCCTCCTCATTAAATCCTCTTGTAGTAACAGCTGGAGTTCCAACCCTTATACCGCTTGTAATAAATGGTGATTTTGGATCGTTTGGTATTGCGTTTTTATTAACGGTTATATAAACTTCATCGAGATTATGCTCAAGCTCTTTACCTGTCATCTCGGTGTTTGTTAGGTCAAGTAGGATTAGATGGTTATCAGTTCCGCCTGAAACCATCCGAACGTCAAGCTTTTTAAACTCATCCGCCATTGCAGCCGCGTTGCGAACAATCTGGCTCTGGTAGGCTTTGAAGTCGGCTGATAGTGCCTCTTTAAATGCAACAGCTTTTGCCGCAATTATATGAAGAAGAGGGCCGCCTTGAGTGCCTGGGAAGATAGCTTTATCTATCGCCTTTGCATACTCCTCTTTGCAGAGGATAAGACCACCTCTGGGTCCTCTTAGCGTTTTATGAGTTGTTGAGGTGACGATATCAGCATATGGAATCGGGCTCTGATGCTCACCTGTTGCAACAAGGCCTGCAATATGCGCCATATCGACCATGAATAAAGCGCCAACCTCTTTTGCTATCGCACCAATTTTCTCAAAATCAATTGCACGTGGATATGCAGAGGCTCCCGCAACTATCATTTTAGGACTGCATTCTTTTGCGGCTTCTAAAAGTTTATCATAATCTATATGTCCATCTTCCGCAACTCCATATGAAACAAAATTATAGTAAGCGCCCGACATATTAACAGGTGAGCCATGGGTTAGATGACCGCCGTCTGCGAGGGACATTCCAAGGATGGTATCTCCGGGTTTTAAAAATGCAAAATAAACTGCAAGATTTGCCTGCGCACCGCTATGCGGCTGAACGTTTGCATGGTCGGCACCGAAAAGTTTGCAAACTCTATCTCTTGCCAAATTTTCAATAACATCAACCTTCTCGCATCCACCATAATACCTTTTTGAAGGGTAGCCTTCAGCATATTTATTTGTAAGGACAGTGCCCATTGTTGCTAAAACTTCAGGAGAAACGATATTCTCAGAGGCTATAAGCTCTATGTTTCGGCGCTGTCTTTTGAGTTCTGAATCGAGCGCCACCGAAATCTCAGGGTCTTTTTCATTTAGAAACGAAACTACGTCATATAAATTTTTATACATTTGCATTTCTCCTTGTTTTTTATTATTATATAGATGTGAAAAACAGATTTGATTTTTCGCTAATTTCCACAAATTGCGCAACTCGCATTGCACTATTAACTAATTATAAATCCTTTGTATGAAACTTTCAAGTAAAAGAGGAGTAGTTTGAAATTTATTTTAAATTATGTTCATTTTATCTCTCATATTTTCACCACATTTAGCGGGTGAGCGCAAAACAGATAACACACAATACTCTCATCATTCCATTTGCTTTGGGTGATAAGACATGGAATTTCATTGAACTTTGCGCCAACGCAAAGCAAAAGAATGGAGCATTATTATGACGAAAAAACAAAAAGCCGCTCTTGTTTGGGAGCGACTATTCGCAGAATATCCAGATAGCGACTGCACCCTTGAAGAACGCGACCCTTATCGACTGCTTGTTGCGGTGAGGCTTGCAGCTCAGTGCACCGATGCAAGAGTTAATAAAACAACTCCCGCCCTTTTTGAAAAATTTCCAACAATAAAATCACTTGCCGAAGCAGAAAATGAGGAAGTTGAAGAGATTGTCCGCCCATGTGGTCTTTATAAGACAAAGGCACGAGATTTAATACTTATGAGTAGAGCTATAATCGAGAGGTTTTCAGGCGAGGTGCCAGATACTATGGAAGAGCTTTTAAGTTTGCCTGGTGTCGGCAGAAAAAGCGCTAATTTAATTCTTGGAGATATTTTTGGGAAGCCTGCTATTGTCTGTGATACCCACTGCATTCGCCTTTCAGGGAGGATAGGTCTTACTGATGGCTCAACCGACCCGCTAAAAGTTGAGCGGCAACTTGAAAAGGTTTTGGATATGAGCATTGCGAACGAGCTTTGCCACAGGTTTGTTGATCATGGGAGAGCTGTTTGTACTGCACGAAGCCCAAAATGCCAAAACTGCCTGTTGCGAAGTATCTGCTCATTTAAAGGATAGTGGTTGAAAAGAGCTTCGAAACTCGTATTTTAAAAGGTCTGTTTTGCCGGATTTTTTGCTGTTAGCGCTGTGTTTTAATCGGCTGTAACCGTTTTTTATTGACGGTAACCATGCTCTGATATTAGCACTGCGCTTTCTGTTTGCCGCCACCGCCAAACCGCCAAAGGCGGTTTTGTGGTGAACATATACTGTTCACCACAGCAGGCGATAAGCCTGCGGGCGGTGGTGGTGAACCCGAGAGTGGGGAACAGACCTTTTTGACAAAGTGCAAAAAAACAATCAAAGCAAAGCTTTGATTGTTTTTTTATTATCAAACTTTATTTAAATGAGGCGCTCTATTACTCGCTTTTTTTCCGTGATAGAGATATCATCAGAGAATAATAAAATTTGCAGTTTTTCTTTTTAACAAAACGCTATTTTAGTTGCCGTTAAAATCCTTTTTATAATGGGTGAAATTTTGGGGCTCTGTTATGATATCTACTGCTTTTTTTAGCGCTATATTATATATATCAAACAATCCATCGCCCAGAATAGCATCCCCGCTCTTTGGGTTATAATAGCTACCGCTTCTCGCCCCCTCTATATCGGCCCTAAAACTGTGGTCGGTTCTTATAATATTCGCAGTTGCCGCTCTGAGCGGTTTTATTATTTTCGAGAGAAGATTTGCAAATGCTATTTTTCCCGCTGATGGTTTTATTAGTTTGAGCATTTTAGGGCAGTCGCCAATAGCTGAAATTATCCTCTTTGCTTCAATTTCAATTCCTAAAATTTCACGAAACATCTCGCTATACATCGCCGCGAGTTTAATGCTATCATCGCTCGATATCCGCAAATGTTTGTATACATCATACCCACTGCCGACCCGTTCGAGCATTATAGCATCAATGCAGCTCTCAACCTGCCTATGAGCTATATTGTTATCATTCTCTTCCAAAACTTTTAGCGCAAAATACTCGATAAATGGATGCATTGTGCTGTCGAGTGCGTAGTGGGCTAAATAACCATAGTAATAGCTTTTTAAATCCTCATCGTCGCCGCTATATCTATGAATAAAGCTAACAACCTCAAAGATTTTCTTTATATGCATAATTGAGCCGAACGAAGATAGACTGTCTTTTGAAAGACCTGCTTTGTCATAGAAAAACAAATCCGGACCTTGAACGCCTAAATAAAAGATGTTTTTATTATTAATTGATATATTCTTCTCTTCTAAAAGATTTAACAGATCTTTGCCAAAGATAAAATGAGTTGAAGCAGCAGGCATAAAAAATTCCGCCTTTGATTAAGTTTTTTGTTTATAAGAATTTTACCATAATTTTTGTTGTATTTTTTTAATTTTCTGTTAAAATAAAATTAATAGGTTTACCGCGTTAGGTTACAGCCAAACGTTAAAAAACCAAAAGGTGATAAAACGATTGATTAAAACCTGTTAATCTTCAGCTGCCGCTGTTGAAGATAAAATAAAAAAATACTGCGGCAGATACGAGGAAATTTATGAAAAATAAATTCACCAAAACCGAGATTTCTTGGATACTCTATGACGTTGGAAACTCTGCATTTGTACTTATGTTATCAACAGTTATTCCTATTATATTCAAGTCACTCACAACAGCAGACGGTATTTCCGATGCAACTTCTACCGCATACTGGGCATACACCCTCTCGGCGGCAACGCTTATAAATGCATTTTTAGCGCCAACTCTCGGCAGGCTTGCCGATAAAGATGGACGCAAGAAAAAGCTGTTTTTAGGATTTTTGCTTACCGGTTGTTTAGGTGTTTCGATTCTCGGGTTTGCAACGCAGTGGATGGCGTTTCTTGGGATTTTCCTAATTGCCAGAATTGGATATAGCGGATCGGTTGTTTTTTATGATTCTATGCTAACAGACGTCACAACCGATGAGCGAAGTGATAGAGTTTCTTCGAATGGTTTTGCCTGGGGATATATCGGAAGCTGTGTTCCGTTTGCGATTTCAATGATCTTTATTTTGATGTATGAGTCTATTGGGATTTCATTTCAATTAGCTTCAATTATTGCATTTTTAATAGTTGCTGTTTGGTGGTTTTTATGCTCGACTCCGCTCCTTCGCAACTACAAACAGATTCACTATGTTGAAAACAACGAGAAAGACTCGTTTATAACAGTTATAAAAGGACTTGGTGGGACCCTTAAAAAAATAAAAAACAACAAACCTGTTATGATGTTTTTAATCGCTTTCTTCTTTTATATCGACGGAGTTTATACGATAATAGAGATGGCGACCGTTTATGGTACTGATGTTGGAATAAGCTCAGACCAGCTGCTACTCGCCCTTCTCGTGACCCAAATAGTTGCGTTCCCGTGTGCTATTATATTCGGTATGCTCGCGCGAAAAATCAACACAAGAGTTATGATAACCGTTGCGATATTAGCGTATATAGCAGTTGCGATTTTTGCTCTTCAACTCGATAAAGCATGGGAATTTTGGCTCCTTGCGGTTGTTGTTGGAATGTTTCAGGGTGGAATACAAGCCCTCTCAAGAAGCTACTTCTCAAGGCTTGTTCCAAAAGAGAACTCAAATGAATTCTTTGGTTTCTATGATATATTTGGCAAAGGGGCCGCTTTTACAGGGACATTGCTCGTAGGACTTGCAACCGACCTCACCCAAAACTCAACCTATGGAGTTGCAGTTATTGGATTGTTGCTAGTCGTTGGTCTTATATTCTTCCTTAAAATACCGAAAAACCACGCTGATATTTAATCTTATAAATTAAAAGGCTGATAGCATATGCTGTCAGCCTTTTAATTATAATCAAATTATGATACAATAGGATAAATTATCAAAGGGAGTAATATATGTCTTTTAGAAAAACAATTTTGCCAGTTATATTAACTTTTGCAGTTGCTATCGCAGTCTGTTTATACTTTTTATCTATTTATAATACCTACGATGGCGCTGTAAATGTCTCCTTTATTGTTTGGGCGTTCATTTCTCCGTTTTTCTACATATCAGCAGTTTATAGCATCGCAAAGGGGAAAAATAAATATGTTGAGCAGAAAAGATGGCAGAAGATTCTATCGCTTTTAATACTACTCATGTTGACTGCATTCTCTATCTACTCGCTTGTAAGAAACCCCTATAATCTGCCTGCAATAATGCTAATTATCTTTTTGCCTCTGGCGTTAATCCTCGATTTCATACAGCGAAAAACAGCCAAAAAACTCGCGGAATTCAGCATAACTGAAGCTTCTCTTTCGGTTATTGGTCTATATATTTTAGCGGCTTTGATAGTTTTTGGTTATATAGCTGTTGTGAGTCCCTTGAGCGTTGATGAGGCAAAAGATGTTGTTGCAAACAGATACTCAGAAGAGAATTACGAGTTTGGCGGCTATTTAAATCGAATTTATATAAATGAAAATACCCCTCTGGGAGTTTATTTTTTCTATGATGCGGATAGTAGTGGTGAACCTTTGATAGAAATCTCTGTTTTAAATGGGGATACTGTTTCGCAGCAAAACCCACCTGTCGAGCCCAAAGATAGCTAAAGGCGAAAAATGCCTTGTTTTTATAAACAAAGCATTGAAAATTAGCAAAAAATATATTCTCGCTTTTGCTTCTTTATAAGTATATCTATGCACAAAATCCAGCCAAAAGGCTGGATTTTTAATGCAAAAAAACTGAAAACTCATATATACTGTTGGATTATTTGATTATATGAGGGATTTGTTTTCTATCTCGTGCATATTTGGCTTTCATTATTTCTCTAAAAAGTTATTATTTTGCCTAATGAATAACCTCATCTCTTTTCGGTGAGTTTGGGAGATTATAGAGCTCTTTTAGAGCTTTTAGATCTTTAAGGACAGATATTATTATAACGGTTGCTAAAATTGCAGATAGGACATCGGATATAGGTTGCGCTACCTGTATAGTTGTGCTACCTATAAACTGCGGCAGTATCAAAAGAATGGGGATTAGGAATATTCCTTGCTTTGCTGTTGCCATTATTGTTGCGCGGTAGGAATATCCAATCGACTGACTTAGCATATTTGCCATAATATACCACGATTGTATAGGTGCAACGATGCAGTTATAGCGAAGCATCGCTGCGGCAAAAGCTATGACTTCAGCGTCGCCAGAGCGGAAAACGGCAATAATATTATCAGCAAAGATAAATCCGAGAACTCCAAGCCCTCCAAGTATAACTACTGAGACTTTGCAAGAAAACCAAAATGCCAAAAGCACCCTGTCATATCTTTTTGCTCCATAGTTAAATCCTGCGACCGGCTGAAAACCTTGCCCGTACCCCATAACAGCTTGAAACATGAAAATCGTAATTCTATTGACTATACCAACAGATGCAATAACAACATCGCCATAAGGGTTTGCTATGGTGTTTAGCAGAATAGATGAGATGCTAGCAAGACCTTGTCTGAAAAATGTTGGGAGTCCTGATTTAATTATTTTACTATATATATTAAGCGATGGGGTGAATTTCTTTATATCTATGGTTATAGTGTTTTTTCTGAAATTGCATTGGAAAAATAGTATACAAAAACTTATAAACTGACTTATCCCGGTAGCTATTGCGGCACCTGCTATAGAAAGTTCTGGAAATGGGCCTATGCCAAATATTAAAAGCGGGTCGAGTATTAGATTAATTATTCCGCCGGCAGTTATTCCAAGCATAGCATTAAAAGCATTTCCCTGCGACCGCAAAACGTTATTCATAACGAAACTTGCTGCCATAAATGGCGCTGCGCAGAGTATGTAAAAGGCGTAATCCTTAGCATAAGGTGCTATACTATCGGTAGCGCCGAGAAAATAGACGAGCTCATCAAGAAAAAGGATACCAAAAAAAGTTATAAGTCCCGCTAAGGCTATAACAGTGAAGAAACCAGTAGCGAGCGTTCTCTCTGCGGCATCTCTGTCTTTTCTGCCAAGAGCTCTTGAAACGCTGTTCCCACTTCCCATAGCAACGGTGAAACCGACTGTCTGAATTATTGCCATGAGCGAAAAAATTATCCCAACAGCACCAGATGCCTCTCGTCCAAGCTGCGAGACAAAAAAGGTGTCCGCCATATTATATATAGAGGTTATAAGCATACTTATAATAGTTGGTACAGCAAGAGATGGAATAAGTTTTTGGATGGGAGTTTGGGTAAGTTTTTTGTGTTTTAGCTCATACTGTTCTTCGTTTGAAATTTCAGCCATCTTATAATTCCTTTCGCATAAGTGATAAAACATTTTACCACGATTTGAGTTTTTTTGTCAAATTTTATCAAATTTTAAGTTATTTCAAATCGGTCAGCTTAATCTTTACAATTTGGTCTACTGCTGTTAAAATTATAATTAAAAGACTGTTGATTAGCAGTTTTTTGGCAAAACTAAAGTTTAAGAGGAGTTGATATTATGAAAATAGCTTTTTTCGATACGAAATCATATGACCTGCCATTTTTTGAAGAGTATGCTGATAAATATAATCAGGAGATAAAGTTTTTAGATGCAAAACTGACTGCTGAAACGGCAAAACTTGCGCAAGGCTATGGTGCAGTCTGTGCATTCGTGAATGCGGATTTGAACAAAGAAGTGCTAAAAACTCTTTCTGATTATAATATTAAACTCATTCTAATGCGATGTGCGGGGTATAATAATGTCGATTTAAAAGCGGCGAAAGAGCTTGGAGTGCGTGTTTTAAGGGTTCCTAAATATTCTCCTGAGGCTGTTGCTGAGCATGCTATGGCGCTTGCTATGGCAGCTAATAGGCGGGTGCATAAAGCATATAATCGAGCGCGAGAGAACGATTTTAGCTTGCAAGGGCTAATGGGACTTAATCTATATGGTAAGACAGCTGGAATTATCGGGACTGGTATGATAGGTATAGCGATGATAAATATCTGCAAGGGGTTTGGGATGAATGTTGTAGCCTATGACCCGTATCCGAATAAAGATTTAGATATCGAGTACCTGCCAATAGAGGAACTTATAAGTGCTTCTGATTTGATTTCGCTCCATTGCCCGCTAACTGAAGAAACCCATTATATAATAGATGCTAATGCGATTGAAAAGATGAAAGACGGGGTTATTTTAGTCAATACCTCAAGGGGCGGACTTATAAATACTGAGGATTTGATAGATGGCATAAAAGCACAGAAGTTTCATGCGGTAGCACTTGATGTTTATGAAGAGGAATCAAAGCTTGTATTCGACGACTATTCAAACGATATTTTAAACACAACAACTGTTGCAAGGCTTTTGTCCTTTCCAAATGTTATACTAACGTCGCATCAGGGCTTTCTCACCGATGATGCACTTGAAACTATTGCGAAAGTAACCCTTAAAAATGCCCTTGATTTTGAAAAGGGAAATGAGCTTGAAAATGAGGTATTCATGTAGATATTTGGATTTGCGATAATGAGTTTATGCCAAATAAATTTGAAATGCAAATTTTTATTTATTAAAAAAGATAATGCGTCTAATAGTCGATGCCTTTAATTGCTTAATAAAATGGTTTACCCCTACTAAATTAGCTAATAAATCTTTTTATAGAAAAATTCAATTTATAATTGAAGTTTTTTATGATACATGTTAGAATATATGTGTAACTAATTTATTAGCATGGAGGTATATATGAGACTTGTAACAAGATCTGATTTTGATGGACTTGCTTGTGCGGCACTTTTGAAAAAAGCAGGCATTATTGACCACTGGACTTTTGCTCATCCAAAGGATTTGCAAGACGGACTCATTGAAATAACTGAGAATGATTGTTTGGCGAATGTTCCGTATGTTGAAGGATGCGGACTTTGGTTTGACCATCATTCGAGTGAATACGAGAGAAATTCTCTTGAAGGGAAATATAAAGGAGAGAGCAGAATAGCTCCTTCATGTGCTCGCATCATATATGAATACTATGGTGGAGAAGAGATGTTTCCGGGTCTTGAAAAAATGATGTGGGCTGTCGATAAAGTTGATTCTGCAGATTTAACTGTTGATGAGGTTCAAAATCCAACAGGCTGGATTCTTATGGGATTTCTAATGGACCCAAGAACAGGGCTTGGACGCTGGAGAGAGTTTACCATATCAAACTATGCGCTTATGGAAAAACTAATTGATGCTTGCATCACTATGAATATCGAAGATATGTTAGCTCTTCCCGATGTTAAAGAGCGCGTTGATGTTTATTGGGAGCAGAATGAGAAATTTATCGAGATGGTAGGTAAGCATACCAGAACCGAAGGGGACGTTATAATAAGCGACCTTCGTGGGGTAGATCCGATATATTCAGGAAACAGATTTTTAGTGTATAGCATGTATCCAGAGAAGAACATTTCGGTTTGGATAGTCAGTGGACGAGGCGGCAAAGGCTGTAGTTGCGCTGTTGGATACTCTGTAATAACTCGAACATCTAATGTGAATGTTGGTAGCCTTATGTTAAAATATGGCGGCGGTGGCCATAAAGCTGTTGGTACCTGCCAGTTTGCCGATGAGGATATGAACGAAAAAGTTGCAAGTTTAATAGATGAAATAGTTAATTACAAATAAATAATGCAATAATAAAAGTCGATTATTCCTATCGGCTTTTATTTTTTTAAGGGAAAACAAAGCTATTTTAAAAAGATGATTTATGATAATAATATAGTTATATATTCAATATATAAAATAAGGAATTTATAGATATTTTTGTTTGTAAAAGCGATGTTTTTGTTGTATAATTATAGTTATAATATTAAGCATATTGTTTCATATTTATATATAATTATTTTCAAATAAGGAGGGGTGAATAAGCCATGGATACTGTGTTTTTTGTGTTATCGTTTATAGTGGTTTTTTGCCACTCTTATTTAAATTTTAGGCTTTGCAGTATTCTATCAGATAAAGTGCGGTTTCATAAATGCTCAGTTTATATTGTCTGCTTTTTAAACGGAATTATTGCGCCGCTTTTTTTCATAACTCGATATGTCGGATCAGCTACGCCGTACTTCCTATGTGTTGCAGTGCTGCTTATAGAATTATCCGTCCTTTATGAAGCGCAACCTTTAAAGATTATTGGAGTTGGAATAGGCTCGCTTATTCACCTATTCTACTTGCGCGCAACAGCGGTTGGGGTTATCTCTTTGATATTTGAAATTCCATTCAGTGAAGTAACTCAAAATTCAAACTATTTTCCATGGCTTAATCTCGCATCATTTTCACTTCAACTTATAACACTTATGATGTTTATGGGTTTCATCCCTATGGATTTACTGCGTAAAATTATGGCGGACAAATCTTTCTATACCCCGCTGTTCTATTTTTCTCTTCTTCTAACAGGATTTTTAATACTAAATTCAGATATATTCTATATTGATGTTTTCTCGGCAAGGCTTGCGGCTCATGAGATGATAATAGCAGGTGGAATACTATTATTTTTCTATTTGATGCTAATTATGTTGCTTTGGATATATAATCTTGGTTTTTTAAAAGAGAAGAATAAGGAGCTTGAGGTTCAGATTGAGAAAGATAAAATTCTTGCATCTGCTGTATTCAACTTTGCAGAAATTGTCCTTGAAGCAAACTGCACTAAAGATAAGATTACGAGAATAGTAGTTAATAACGTAGAAAAAGATGCTAATTTATATGACTGCTCAATTAATGAGTTTTTCCGACAAGATCAGAGCTATCATGTTCATTTGGATGACATAGAGGTGATACATCGAATAAACGCAACATATCTTGTGAATTCTCTAAAAGAGGAAAAAGATGAGATTGTTATAGAGTATCGCTCAAAAAAAATAATGGATTTAGATTTGAAAGAATCAACTTCAAAAACAGAGCCTTATCTATGGTATCGAATGCGGATTAACCTCGATAAGCAACCGATTACAGGTGATGTTGTCGCGATATTTACTATTGATGAGATAGATAAAGCTAAACAAGAAGAAATTAAACTGCGCAGAAAAGCAGAGACCGACTCACTAACTGGTGCTTTAAATAAAAAGACATTTGCTGAAAGCGTTAATGAATTGATTGCAGAAGGATTTAACGGCTCGTTGTTTATGTTTGATCTTGATAACTTTAAAGGGATAAACGACAATATGGGTCACTCAAAAGGTGATGAGGTATTAATAGAGGTATACAAAAAGGTAGTAGCGTTATTCCGTGAGCACGATTTAGTTGGCAGAATAGGCGGAGATGAGTTTGTTGTATTCCTGCTTGGGGTATCAAAAGAGTCGACTGTTGTGAAAAAAGCGGCTGATATTATCGATGCTGTTAAAAAGACTTACGTTGCAGATAACGGCGTTTCGGTAACGATAACAAGCAGTATTGGTGTATCGGCAACACCAAAAAACGGTGAGGACTTCGAAACCCTCTTTAAAGCGGCGGACATTGCGATGTATCATTCAAAGAACGCTGGTAAAAACACCTATACTATATATGATAAATCGCAAAACAATAGCTTTAAGCGACGGGAAGAGGATGAGTATACAAGGCTTAATAATAACTAATATTTATTTTTCTCTTGTGTATTAGAGCTTTATGGTGTATGATGTAATAAAGGGTCGTATTTCTTAATCATTGTTCCTGTATTGAGGTAAACTTTATGAGAGGGTATAGTTGTAGCTTTAAAGATAATAGAAACGCAGTTGTTTTAGGTAGTCAAAGCTCTGTTAAACAACGAATGGTTAATGATTTGTGCGCTCATTTTCAAAAACAACCTTATGACTGCACCGATGATAGGAAAAAAAGTATAATAAAACATTTATGACAGGGAAATCACCTGTTTGTCCTTATGACAAAAGGTGATATTCCTGTTTTTTATTAATCCTATAAATTATTTTTTATCTCAAAATATTGGAGTGTCGCTTTTCCTGCTCTCTATTTATAAATATAGTTTTTGTCTGCAAAATGAATTTTTATTGCTCTATAGAGCCTCTATTATTTGATAAGTCGCTTCAAGAGCACTCTCTTTGCTATATCATCCGAAAATTTGATAATAGGGTAATGCCAATATCTTCAAAAAACAAATAGCAATTAAATATTAAGTGAAAAGAGCGTTTTATAATCTTTAACGCTTTTATGTTTATAGAGTAGCATTTACCGAATACTAATTTTACGAGGTGGAAAATGAATACTAAAAAAACACAAAATGAGCTTGCTTGGGATAAAAAGGTGGAGGAAAATGTTTCTTTCACGGTACCTGTATCATCGAATATCGTTAAAAAGGCGAAAAATGGAGAGTTTTCCCTTGACTTAGGCAGCAATACTCCGGTACCGCGCGATTGGTTTCCGATGGAATTTGAAGGGTTAAAAGTTCTCTGCCTTGCTTGTGGAGGTGGACAACAAGGGCCGATTTTTGCAGCACTTGGCTGCGATGTTACCGTTTTGGATATTTCGCAAAAGCAGCTTGAGAGAGATATTATGGTAGCACAGCGCGATAAACTAACTATAAAAACGGTAAAAGGGGATATGTCTGATCTGTCAATGTTTGAAGATGAGATTTTTGATCTGATTTTTTGCCCTGTTTCACTGACGTACGTTGAAGACACTATGCCTGTTTTTAAAGAATGCTATAGAGTTTTGCGAAAAAACGGGAG
>CAYJGN010000007.1:9521-31766 GCA_964369635.1 uncultured Oscillospiraceae bacterium | reverse complement strand
TGCTTGGGTTTACAAATCCGCACATATATGTTTTTGATGGTAGTGTTTATGATAAAGGGGTCTATATAGCCGCAAATAAACTCCCATTTAACTCTTTTGATGAACTAAACGAAGAAGAAACGAGAGGATTTATTGAATCAAAAAAAGCTATTGAGTATAGCCACAGCATGAAAACTCTTATAGGAAACCAGGTTGATTGCGGATTTGTCATAACTGGTTTTTTTGAGAGCGGAGATACTGATGGAATCAAAGACTATTTTTCAAAATATTATAACACAAAAGCTGTTAAAATTTGAAAATTGCATCTTCCTTTGACATATAATCTATAGACTTATACTTTTGATTTTGAAAAAAATTTATATAGCAAGGCTTGATTATTTATGAGTAATTAAGTCTTGCTGTTTTTTTGTTATTCCCTGAAATGCAGAAGTTACAACAGAAAAACGCATAATATAAAATATATGAAATATTTTGTTAAAAAATAGACAAATAGACGAAAGAAAAAAGTGGCGCTTTAAGAAATGATTATTATGATTGATATTTTACACTGATTATTCTTACAAATATTATTTTTTTTATTGATATTGACAAACAGAGGTATAATGCTTATAATATAATAAAGTACATCTATTAGAAACATGGAAAATAAATGTTATGAGAGATAACAAATTTAAAACAGTTATAGACGCTGCATATAAGGTAATTGATAAATACAATTTCGAGGGAGCAAACATATCGCGAATTACAAGAGAAGCGCGAGTTAGCAGTGGAATAATCTATAGGAATTTTGGAACAAAGGAAAATTTTTATAAATTTCTCTATTACGAGGCTTTGGCAGACTTTATTGAATTTATAGATCTTAATGATTTTAACAATTCAGATGTTCCTGGCAGAGTGAAGATTATGACATGTGCTGTATTTGAGTTTACAAAAGTTTTCCCTGAAAAAACAATGTTTATTGAAAAATATAGAGAAGCTAATAAAGAGATTATGTATAGCGATGATATTACAAGGGATATTCTAAAAGAGCTTCGTCTTGATGTGAAGATTTGGATTCAGAATGGAAAATTCATCAATATCCCAATAAACTCTATGTATGCTATTTTGACTGGTAGCATGATTAAACTCGCACTAAATCCTGCAGAGCATGAAAAACTCGAAAGCTTTGAAGTTGAGAAGATAGTATCGAAAATGGTGGATAATTTTTTGCCAAAGAACTAAAGGTTAGTTAAGGTTATATTTGTTATTTTGCGCCGATATCTTTATAAGTATCGGCGTATTTTAATGTATTTGACAAAGCGATAATAGCATGCTATTATTTAGCGGGTGATTGTATGAATATTGATATTGAAATAGCTATAATGATTCAGCGGATAGGCAATCTTTTTAACAAAAAAATAGCTCAGCTGAGCAAAGAGCGGGGGATAACGGCAAGGCAGAGCTTTGCGCTGATTATGCTTTTTGAGAGTGAGGATAAATCGCTTCTTTTAAAGCAGATAGAGAAAAGGTTTTCGGTAGCGCAGCCTACTGCTTATGGAATTGTTAAACGACTTAAAGAGAAAGGTTTTGTAGATGCAGGCCTTTGTGATAGTAATGGAAAATCAACAGTTGTTACCTTGACAGAAAAGGGGATAGAAGCAGCTATTTATATGAAAAGCAAACTTGCCCAAAACGACGAAATGATTTTTTTAAAGTTCGATGACATTGAAAAAGATATCCTAAAGAAACTATTAAAAAAGGCATATAATAGCGCGAAAGAATAGTTTCTTTAGAAATATAAGTATGATAATAAAAAAGAAATCTATAGGTATTTTCAGTAAAAAAGACTAACATCTATAATAGTTGATGATTTTTAAATGAAAATTAAACGTTTAACTCAAGATCGTGATTTAAAAGCGATCTTTTTTTTGATTTTTCTATTGATTTTTTAACAAAAACACTTATAATTAAAGCAAACAATAAACAAGAAAACTGTTTGAATTACAAAGCTTTTTTATTGTTACAAGGGGGTATTTTATGCAAAAGAGAGATCAATGGACATCAAATTTAGGATTCATTTTAGCGGCGGCAGGGTCTGCTGTTGGACTTGGGAACATTTGGAAGTTTCCGGGGAAAGTTGCTGCAAATGGAGGAGGCGCTTTTATAGTTGTCTACCTTGTTATAATTGCGGTAGTTGGCTTTTCGGTTATGCTCGCAGAGCTTGCGCTCGGCAGAAGTGCTCATAAAAATATCGTTGGTGCATTTGCTTCAATTGATAAGAGGTTTTCATTTGTTGGAAAACTCGGAGTTTTAACGGCATTTATAATCGCATCGTATTATTGCGTTGTCGGTGGTTGGGTTATGAAATATATATTTGAATATATTTCTGGAGCTGCCTTTTCGGGAGGTTACTCCGATTATTTTGTCGGATTAATCACATCTGCAGCAGAGCCTGTTATCTGGCAGTTTGCATTTTTAGCGTTATCTATTGCTGTTATATTACGAGGAGTTTCGTCGGGAATTGAAAAGGTATCGAAATTTCTAATGCCAGTTTTGCTTGTTATATTGGTAGCAATAACCGTACGTTCACTAACCCTTCCGGGAGCGGGTGAGGGTATTGCACTAATGCTAAACTTTGATTTTAGTGCACTAACCTTCCAGTCGGTTGCGGTTGCTATGGGTCAAGCATTCTTCTCGCTATCTCTTGGAATGAGCATTATGGTAACATATGGCTCATATCTTAAAAAGAGCGAAAATTTAGTTAAAAGTACAGCTTCAATCTGCACTATCGATACCTTGATAGCGCTACTCGCAGCACTCGCAATTATCCCAGCTGTTGCGGCAACGGGAACAGATATGGGAATGGGTGCAGGATTTGCATTTATAGCCCTTCCGGCTGTATTTGCTGAGATGCCTTTTGGCTTCTTCTTCGGACTGCTATTTTTCGTTTTACTATTCTTTGCAGCTTTCACAAGTGCCATCTCGATAATCGAGGGAGTTGTTGCATATGCATCAGAGGAGTTTAAGATAACGCGAAAGAAAGCAACCGTTATAGTAGGTGCTCTTGCATTTATCGTAGGTATCGGATACTCTCTATCACAGGGAGCGTTATCGCTCAATATCCCGTGGTTTGGCGAAACAGGAAGCATCTCACTTGGAAACTTCATGGAGTTCTTCACCGATAATTTAGCGCTCCCACTCGGAGCTTTGCTCACCTGCGTTTTCGTTGGATTTGTTTGGAAAACAAAAAATGCGGCAGCAGAGATAGAGCAGGACGGCAAGTTTGCTTTTAAACTAAAAGGTGCTTGGGATATAGCGATTAAATATATCTGCCCGGTCGTTCTTGCAGTTATTTTATTCTACACCCTTGTTTTGGGAGTTGGTTTAAGTTGATTTTCGATGAGAATTTTAAAAGGCTTGATAATATATGCAAAGATATCTATGATGACAGCTCTGGGAAAGGCGGCGTTACCTTATATATCAACGAGATGAAAAGGGAAAAAATTGATAAATATAAGCCTGAGAGTTGGAAGAGTGATCTTGATAAACTTTTTCACTATCGAGATATTCGAAACAAATATTCCCATCAAGTTGGATTTAGTGAAGTTGATATGGTCGATGAGAGCGATGCGACCTGGCTTTCGCAGTTTCATACAAGGATTTTAAATCAAACAGACCCATTATCAATCTATCAAAGAAATGAGCGGGAAGAGAGGGAGCGGCTATTAAAAACAAAAGTAAGGAGCAATAAAAAAACTGCTGGTGGATTTCAAAATCCATCTGCACCTTTTGCAGAATACGAAAAAAATTCATCATTTGCAAGAGTTGCTATCGCTATGCTTTTCACTGTCGGATTTGTGGCATTATTTCTTCTGTTGTTTTAAAATAGTGGAAAATAAGATATTAAAAAAGGGCGATGAGTAGGTTATACTCATCGTCCTTTTTAATAGGAAAATGTTCATTTGATTTAAAACGCCTCCTGAATTTCAGGGCACTGTGCTGTCCCTGTTAGCCTATCATAAATATCACTTGTTCTTTTTCCTAAGAGATAATAGTTTGGACCAAGCGAGGGAATACCTGATCCATAGAATAAAAGCGATGATTGTCTTTTGAAAAACCGGATAAACTCTTGTTCGTTATAATTTTCTATATAGTAGTCAGGTATAATAAGTCCGTTTTCTAAAAACAAATCAAGCAGTTCTTCCGCTGGCATCACTTTCAGCTCGTCTTCGGTATATAGCTCATCTTCGGGTATAGGATCGGCGCAGAGATCAATTCCTGTTAGCTTGTTGTATATTATCTCGATCTCTTGGGCCCACCACATAATAGTGGGATCACTTCGTATAATTTTGTCGTTGCCTGAAATATAAATAAGAAAATTTTCTTTGAAATCTTCCTCAAGCTCAGGTGGATAGATGATTTTGTGTCCATAAGGAGAAAGCAAACCATTATCGATAAACAGAGCTAAAAGTTCATCAGCCGGGAGATTGGCAAGCTCTTCATGGGTATAAAACCTATCTTCTGTGAGCATAAAATATCCGCTGATAACCATCATTGCTACAAAAAGAACTGCTAAAAACTTCGTGCGTTTTGTCATAGCAACACTCCTTTGCTTATATCGCTTGCATTTACCAATCTTTCCATTATTTCTATTATTGAAAAAGGGGAGCATACCCCTTTTTATAATATCTGATTAAATCTTATTTCGCTCCGAGCTTTTCATATGTGTCTTTTATTATCTTCACCGTCTCGTCAATTCCGAAAAATCCGCTATCAAGGCAGAGGTTGAAGTTTTCAAAGTTTCCGAATTTATTGCCGGTAAAATGCTGATAGTAGTTTTCTTTCTTTTTATCGGTTTTGTTTATCAAATCTTTTGCCTCTCTGCCTGATAGGCTATAAAGCTTTGAAATTCTTTTTATCCTATCTTCAAGGCTTGCATAGACGAAAACATTTAGAAGGTCAAACTTGCTTTTAAGGACATAGTTTGCGCAACGTCCAACAAATATACAAGAGCCTTTCGAGGCTATGTCTTTAATAGTTTTCGACTGGGCAAGATAAACTTTAACATCTATCGGAAGATCAAAATAGGTGCCGGTAGTTGATAATCCATATAGCAAACTCGATATGCCGGTGTTTTCAGCATTCTCAAAAAAGCTCTCGCTTATGCCGCTATCTTCAGAGCTCTTAGTTATGATTTCTTTGTCATAAAAAGGTATATTTAGAGTTTTTGAGAGCTTCTCACCGACGTTTTTGCCGCCACTTCCAAACTGTCTACTGATCGTTATTACGGTATTTTTCATCACGACACCCACTTTCGTTAAGTTATATTATTATTATATATCAGAAACTTATAAAAAACAAGTGGATAAAGCAAGAATATTTGGGTAAAAAGTATATGAAAATTGCGGCTTTAATTTATGCAAATTATGTGATAGAATTAGTTTAGACAAACTTTCTAAAGGAGAAACTATGAATAACGATAATAGATATGAATATGATGTTTTGGGTATGACCTGTAGCGCTTGTGAAGCGGCTGTTCGAAATGCTGTTTTGAAAGTATCTGGAATAGATGACTTAAATATAAATCTGCTCACCGGGAAGATGACCTTAAATGCAGCTGAGAATAAGAGCGAGGCGATAAAAGCAGCCGTTTTAAAAGCTGGGTATGATATTAAAGATTTGGGTAGTGCTGATAAGGATGATATGGCAACTAATGATGAGGAACGCACGATGAAAATAAGGCTTATCACCTCGATTTGCTTTATGATACCGCTTTTTTATCTATCGATGGGTCATATGATAGGGCTTCCGATACCAAGCTTTTTTATAGGGGGTCAAAATGCTATAAACTTTGCATTCACCCAGTTTCTGCTCACTCTGCCGACATTAATAGTCAATAGAAACTTCTTTATTAAAGGTTTCACAACCCTTATCCACCGTGCACCTAATATGGACAGCCTGATTGCTATTGGCTCATCTGCCGCAGTTTTGTATGGAATATATGCGATATATAAGATAGGTGCGGCACTGGGCGCTTCTGATATGGAGGCGGTTCATCATTTTGCGATGGACCTATATTTTGAAACAGCTGCAATGATTTTAACGCTTATCACCGTTGGAAAATACTTTGAAGCTCGAAGCAAAGGCCAGACGACAACCGCTATAAAAAAACTACTCGACCTATCTCCAAAAACAGCAACTGTGCGGATAGATGGAGAGGAGCGGGTGATAGAAACCCGAGAGTTGAAAATTTCAGACACGGTTATAGTATATGAAGGGATGAGCATACCAGCAGATGGTATTGTTATTTCAGGAAAGGGGTCGGGTAATGAGTCTGCGATAACAGGTGAAAGCCTGCCTGTTTTTAAAGAAGACGGCGCAGAGGTTATTGGTGGCACCGTGCTTGACTCAGGCTATATTGAGGTTTCGGTAACAAAACTTGGCGGAGATACTGTTCTCGCGCAGATAATAAAAATCGTCAATGAAGCGGCGGCATCTAAAGCGCCTATTTCGCGACTTGCAGATAGTGTGAGCGGAATATTTGTCCCTATTGTTATGGGGATAGCGGCTTTAACTTTTATTGTTTGGACAGTGCAAGGACAGGGATTTGAATTTGCTATGTCGATGGCGATAGCTGTTCTTGTTATCTCTTGTCCCTGCGCTTTAGGGCTTGCAACCCCAACTGCAATAATGGTTGGAACAGGAAAAGGGGCCTCCCTTGGAATAATCTTCAAAAATGCAACGGCACTTGAGGAGCTATCGTCGGTTAAAAGCGTTTTGATGGACAAAACAGGAACGATAACAAAAGGCGAGCCAGAAGTTATTGATATTTATAGCATAGGGATGCCAGAAGATGAATTTCTAAAAATTGCTCTTTCTGTTGAGTGGCAAAGCAATCATCCGCTCTCAAAAGCAGTGACGAAAATAGCTGCAAGTCGGGGAATAAAACCGTTTGAGGTAGAGAATTTTAGCTCGGTTGAGGGTCGTGGCGTCAGATGCAGTATAGATGGAAAAAGTTTCCTCGGTGGGAATGAGCTGTTTATGAGAGATAATAGTATCGAGGTTGATAGTTATAGCGAGATTGCAAAAGAATATGCAACTGCAGGAAAAACCGCGTTATATTTTGCATCTGTCGATAAACTGCTTGGAATTCTATCAGTTGCTGATCCTGTTTTAGAGACGAGTGCGCAGGCTGTGAGCAATTTTGAGAGAAGCGGTGTTCATGTTTCGATGCTAACAGGAGATAATGAGCTAACTGCAAAAGCTATAGCGAAAACCGCTGGAATAAAAGATGTTCGGGCAGGAGTTTTGCCAGCAGATAAAGAGAGGTATGTAAGAGAGGCTTCAAGTAAAGGCAAAGTTGCGATGATTGGTGATGGTATAAACGATGCCCCAGCACTAACAAGGGCGGACGTTGGCATTGCGGTTGCAGCGGGTACTGATATAGCTATTGAGTCTGCTGATGTTATCCTTATGAAAAACGATTTAAACGATGCGGTTGTAGCCTATAATCTATCGAAAAAGGTTATGAGAAATATAAAGCAGAATTTATTTTGGGCATTTTTCTATAACGCACTTGGAATCCCTATTGCCGCGGGCGTTTTTTATCTCGGGTTTGACATTCGGTTAAATCCTATGATAGGAGCTGCGGCGATGAGCTTTTCATCAATTTGCGTTGTTACAAACGCACTGCGACTTCGTCGATTTAAATCAGATAAAAAAGCTAAAAAACAAGAGGAGGTAAAAGTTATGAATAAGTTAATTGAGGTTGATGGTATGATGTGCGACCATTGCAAAGGGAGAGTTTCGCAAACACTACAAGGACTTGATGGCGTTTATGATGTTGTTGTTGATCTTTCGGCAAAAACTGCAAAGATAGCATCTGAAAAAAGCTTATCGGACGAGATTATTAAGAGCAGTATAGAGAATGCGGGATATTCAGTAATCAGTATTTCAGAAGTTTAACTGCGAAAAGATAGATAATAAAAAGCCGTGATTATACGTCTACCAGTAAAAAACAAACTACCAATATCAAAAATTGATATTGGTAGTTTTACTTTGCTTAAATTATGTTAATTTTATTCAGGATAAGTAACTTTTTCAGTAACTATGAAGTCGAAAATCAATTCATCTTCGTAATCTTGTGTGTTTCCATTTTCATCGGTATATGTTCCGATGTTAGATATGATTGTTTTGCCATCTTCAAAACGAACTTCTACTTCAATATGAAATGGCTCTCCGAGTGTAGGGATAAATTCCGCTTGGTTTTGATAAAATCTATCCATAATTTCAGTGGTCCCTGCATAAACTTCATCTGAATGCTCTTTTTCGCCAAGGAAAATAATTAAACTTTCAGCATATTTATCTGTGCTTGCATCTACTGGAGCGGTAATGTTTATTTCCAGTTCATTTTTGTTGGAGTTTAAAAAAATAAAAACTCCAATTGCCACCACTACCAAAGCGGCTAAACCAATTACTATCTTTTTCATAATCTCCAACCTTTCTGTTACATAAGTTATCTTTGTTATAGTATAATATATATATATATATATGTCAAGTTAATTTCAGCGAACAGAGCAGTGGTATAAACGCCTACAAATCCAATTGATACAAAAGTGTTTCTTTATTAGCAGTAATTTATCCTCGGCTTTTTGCTGTAAAAATCAGTTTATAAAAACTATATAGTGGAGAGTTCTTTGAAAAGAGATAAAAACTCCGCTTTAACCTCGCAAAAATCGCGAAATGAGAAAGAAATTTCATCGGGTATTGATGGGTTTCTATCAAAAGGTTGGCTATTCATCATGCTGCTCATCTCTGCGATTAAAATATCATCATCAACTGCTTTTAGCATAGCTATCTCTTCTTTTGTGATAATGCTACCGAGGTATTTTTTGTAAATAGCATTTTGCAGATTTTCTTCGATATCGAGATAGTTTTGCAGATGAGCTTTAACGGGTCTTATAATATCTGCAATATAACCCTCACTTGCATCGTGCAAAAGGCAGATTAGCTGCAATTTATCGGGGTAGTTTCGCGACTTTGCGAGCTTTGCACAGTTTATTGCATGCTGCGCAACCGAGTAAAAATGAGGGAGATGGCCGTTTGCGCGGCAGATGAGAGATAGCGCATGAGCAATATCCTCGATATCTATAAGCTGTGGGTCTGGGTTTATCGGGTCAAACTGCTTGCCGCTCACCGTCGTCATCGTTTTGAAGACAAGGTCTTTGTTATCTTCAAAAATAATGTTGTTCATTAAATCCTCCATATTATTAAAGGGTTGCATAAAGCAACTATGTTTATTTTTTAAAGCTCCATTTGAAAAAATAACGAAACATCGAAATTATATGATGAAAAAGAAGCTTTATATTTCGTTTGCTCTCCCGATTATAACCGTGAATGACAGTTGTTTTCGGGTAGTAGAAAACTTTTCCAAATTTCGCAGCCTCTCTTGAGAGGTCTGCATCCTCAAAATAGATAAAATATCGCTTGTCAAATCCGTCAAGCTTTTTATAGACATCGGTCTTTATAGCAAAAAAGCAACCTGTGCAAAACTGCACTTCGCGAACTTTATCAATATCTCCATCAAGGTCGAGGTAGGCAGCTCTTGTTTTCTTCATAAGGGTGGGGAGGTATCTATTTGCCAAAAGATATTTAAATTTCGGGTGAAGCTTTGGTACCCGCTGAACTGTTAAGTCGGCATTTAGTACCTTAACAGTACTCATAACGATGCTATTATCGCTATCAAAAAAATCAATTAAATCTAAGATGCTCCGCTCATTTATTGAAACATCGGGGTTTATAACAAAATGCAGATCACTTTCAAGTTTTGGGATAGCGCAGTTATGACCTTTTCCAAACCCTAAATTTTCGCTATTTTCTATAAGTGTGAAGGATAGATTTGAGTCTATCAGCATTTTCTTCTCGTCAATAGTTGAATTATTATCGACAACGAATATCGAAACATAGGGGTTAAATGAGTTTATCTGAGATATTAGCTTTAGGGTATCTTCGCTGTGATTAAAATTAACTATGGATGCTGAGATTTTTTTATTCATCTGTTCACTTCCAAAATATAAGAGATTTATGCTTTAGCGTTAGTTTAAGTCGGCGCTTTAGTATGGTTTTGCAGTAAAGCGCTCTATTTTTGCCGCAAAAGTGGGAAAAATCGTTTTTAAATATCTGAAACCGAGTTTTAGCCGCTCTTTTGCTCATTGTCACGTTATCGCTAAAATCGGGAGTTATTTCGCTATCAAGCAGAGATATACTACCGCCCCGAGCCTTAACGTCACGCAGAAAATTGTGGTCGATATAATCAAGGAAATATTTTTCATCATATCGGTAATTTGAAAAAAACGATAGGTTTATTGCCATTCCGGTGTTTATGCCCGTTATCTCGCTCATGTTTATATCTTCTGCATTTTTTGCCCTTAAAACAACGCCGTCGCGGATAATCGAGGGGGAGAGTAGGCCTATATCGTCTTTTATTATCGGCAAGAAAACGGTGCTATTTTTATAGATACTGCTCTTTAGCTTGAAGAGATAATCTTTAGAAACAATACTGTCATCATCAAAAATGCAGATATAACCATCTTTTCCCGAGAGAAAATCAATAGCCTTATTGTAAGATTTTGAAAGACCGATATTTTTATCATTCCCGATGTAATGAAAGTTGTTTTCTTCACAATATACCCTGTTTTCTTGATTTATGCTGTTGTCAACAACAATAATATAAAACCCCATATCGCGAATGGAGTTAAGCGTTTTGCTCTCTTCAATTGATTTGTTGTAGATAACGACAACTGCATAAAAATCCATAAAACTTCTTCCTATCGTCTATTTAAATAAAACTGCAAAAATAATCTGAAAACGCCATTTTAGCTTTGTGAAAAGAGTTGTTTTCTCTCTGCCGGTTGCTGTATTTTGATGTCTTCTATAACTTATAAGTTTTTTGTTTGAGCGAATTATTTTGCCGTTTTTTATTGCTTTTAGCGCTAAAAACCAATCGTGCATAGCAACATTTGGCAAGGGAATAGAATTTCTTATAAATTCACCGCTAAAAGACAGGGTACAACCGATAAATGAATTCTTTATGATGTTTTTATAAAAACTATTAGAAACTCCATACTGCTCGCTAATGCTTCCGATAATATTTAGCTTTTCATCAACGATATCACCATCGTGGGACATCATCAAAATATCATCTGAAAAAGCCTCTCTTATTGCAGCGATTTTATCTGGGTGCCAGATATCATCTTGGTCTGCAAGGGCAACTATGTCGCCAGTTGTATGGCGAATTGCATGCTCAAAATTCTTAATAACGCCAAGACCTGGTCCCCTGATAATCTTTATAGCGAAAAGCTTGTTCTTTGAAAAATCTTCGATTATATTTAGAGTATTATCAACTGATGGATCGATAGAGATAATGAGCTCATCAGTTGGCAAAAGTCCCACAGCGATGCTTTGAAGCTGCTCTAAAATATACCGCTCGCCGTTATAAGCGGCGAGGGCAACTGAAATTTTCATCTTAAAATACTTTATTATCAGCAACTTTATGAAGATGCTCGCCATAAGGGGATTTGCCATATTTGTTAGCAGACTCGATAAGTTTTTCGCGGTCTATCCAACCTTTACGGTATGCTATCTCCTCAGGTGCTGAAATTTTAATACCTTGTCTTTTTTCAATCATCTGAACAAATTGGGTAGCCTCAGCAAGGCTATCCATAGTGCCTGTATCGAGCCACGCATATCCTCTGCCAAGCAGTTTAACATCAAGGGTTCCGTCCTCGAGATAAACTCTGTTAAGGTCTGTTATCTCAAGCTCGCCACGAGCTGATGGTTTTAGGTTTTTCGCATACTGGACAACTCTTTTATCATAGAAATAAAGCCCAGTTATGCAGTAGTTCGATTTTGGTTTAGCTGGTTTTTCCTCAACCGAGAGAACTCTGCCTTTCTCATCAAACTCAACTATGCCAAATCTCTCAGGATCCTCAACATGGTAGCCAAATATTGTTGCTCGTCCTTTATTTTGCACAGCTTCATTTAGAACCTCAGAGAAGCCGTTGCCATAAAAGATATTGTCGCCAAGGATCATAGCGCAATCGTCATCACCGATAAACTCTTCACCTAATATAAACGCCTGTGCAAGACCGTCTGGTGATGGCTGTATTTTATAAGAAAGGTTTATCCCAAACTGGCTACCATCTCCGAGTAACTTCTCAAAATTCCCTATATCAACAGGAGTTGAAATAATAAGGATATCACGAATACCTGCAAGCATTAGCGTTGATAGAGGATAATATATAAGTGGCTTATCATAGATTGGGAGGAGCTGTTTGCTTGTTATCATAGTCAGTGGATAAAGGCGGGTTCCACTTCCGCCGGCAAGAATTATACCTTTCATAAAAACCTCCAAAGTTTGTTTTCTTAAATTATATACAATTTCCAAGTTTTTTTCAATCGTTTTTGTTATTTTTGCATTAATCCAAAAAAATAATAAGTTTTTAAAGTTTTTTGTAACAACTTACAGTTGAAAGATGCTAAAAAAAATGATAAAGTGTATCTATGATTAATACAACTGTATTTGAGGTGAGAACAATGAGTCGGAATTTAGTGGTGATTGACAGTTCTGTTTTACCATCGGTCTATATAAAGGTTTTGGAGGCTAAAGAGCTGTTGTCAAAAGGCAAAGCGAGCAGTTTAGCGGCGGCGGCGAAGATGGTTGGGATATCGCGAAGTGCGCTTTATAAGTATAAAGACTCTGTTTTCAGCTACTCACAAGATGAGAACCGAGTATCAACGTTGTTTTTAACAGTTGTAGATGAAAGAGGTATCCTCTCGAAAATTCTCTCGATATTCACCCTCTATAATGCAAATATCTTAACAATTAACCAAAATATCCCATCAGAAGGGGTTGCTGGTGTTTCGATATCGTATAGGCAGAGTGAGGATGAGGATTTAAGGCTTGAAGAGGCATTATCGGGTTTAGATGGCATTATAAAAGTGAAAAGGATAGGGTAGGTGTTTTATGGCGAGTGTTGCGGTGTGTGGACATGGAATTGTCGGCAGTGGTGTTGCGGAGGTTTTAATAGAGCGAGCAGATAGTTTTGAGAAGAAATGCGGCGAAAAGCTAAATCTTAAAGCGATTTTAGATATAGTTGACTTTAGTCATCTCCCGTATGGCGATAGATTTGTAAAGGATTTTGTAGCGATTGAGAACGACCCTGATATCTCGGTGGTTGTTGAGTGCATCGGTGGGGCAACATTTGCCTATGACTTTGTCAAAAGAGCATTGATGGCAGGTAAAAGCGTTGTTACGAGCAATAAAGAGCTTATCGCAACAAAAGGCGCAGAACTTTTAGCGCTTGCTAAAGAGAAGAAGGTTAAGCTTTATTTTGAAGCGAGTGTCGGCGGCGGCGTTCCTATTATTAGACCTATGAATCAGTGTCTTTCGGCGAATGAAATTTCAGAGATTTTAGGGATAGTTAATGGCACAACAAACTATATCTTAACAAAGATGAAAGATGATGGCATTAGCTTTGAGGAGGCTTTAGATGAAGCTTTCAGGCTTGGGTACTCTGAGAGAAGCGATTATAAGGCGGATGTTGAGGGTGAGGACTCGAGAAGAAAAATCTCGATTTTAGCTTCCCTTGCATTCGGTTCACATATCTACCCGCAGGATATCTATTGCGAGGGTATAACCTCTGTTTCGAAATCGGATATGGAGGTTGCAGATAGTCAAGGGTATGCAATTAAGCTAATTGCGATGGCAAAAAGGGATGAGAGCGGTAAGGTTTTTGCAGGGGTTGCGCCTATGTATATCCCTGTTGATAATCAGCTTGCTTCGGTATCTGATGTTTTTAACGGAATACTTATAAATGGCGATGTTATAGGCGATGTTATGTTTTATGGTAGAGGGGCTGGTAAGCTTCCAACTGCCTCGGCAATAGTTGCCGATATTATAGATATCGTTAAAAGCCGCGGCAAGAGCAGGCGGATATTCTGGGAAGATGAGAAAAAAGAGTTTGTCGGAGATTTCCTTAATACGAAATTTAAACTTGCTATGAGAGTTCAGAAAAGTGCGAGTGTAAATGAGAATATAGAAAAGCTGTTTGATGTTTATGAGTTATCTGCAACAAAAGATGAAAATTTTGTTATTGCAAATTATGATATCGGCAGAAACCACCTTGAAAATATAGAAAAGCTAAAGGAAAAAGAAGAGGTAATTTCTTATTATTTCATCTGCGGTGAGAGCGATGATTGAGATAAAAATACCTGCAACGAGCGCAAATCTCGGTGCTGGATTTGATAGCCTTGGTATAGCGCTTACTATGTATAACAAAATATGGCTCTCAGAGTCTGATAGCGTTGATATAGCATCAGTTGATGGTAGCCGCCAGCGAACAGATAAGACGAATCTTATATATAAAACGGTAGAGTTTGTCTATGACCAGTTTGGGAAAAAGCTGCCGGGGCTTTTTATAAGGCAAAAAAATGATATTCCATTCACAAGGGGACTTGGGAGCAGTAGTGCTTGCATAATAGGGGGGCTGCTTGGGGCAAATCATCTTCTTGGCAACCCACTTGACAAGAAGGGGATAATAGATATAGCGGCAAAGATGGAGGGACATCCCGATAACTCAACGCCCGCTCTTCTCGGCGGGTTTGTTGCATCGGTTTATGACGGGAATGAAGTTCACTGTATAAAAAAAGAAATCCAAAAGGATATAGATTTTTATGCGTTTATACCGAGTTTTCCATTATCAACTGAAAAAGCAAGAGCGGCTATTCCAAAAAGTCTTTCCCTTGCAGATGCTATCCATAATCTTTCAAGGGCATCGCTGTTTTCAATATCAATTCAAACAGGCGCCTACCACAACTTAAAAGTTGCCTGTCAGGATAAACTTCACCAACCGCATAGGCTACCTCTTATAGAGCATGGAAGTGATGTTATGGATATTAGTTACTGCGAAGGTGCTTATGCATCATATATTAGCGGCGCAGGGTCTACTATTATGAGTATAGTTGATGATAATGATCTCGGATTTGCAAACAGGGCAGCAGAAAAGATGGCAAAAGCGGGAATAGATAAATACAATATAGTAAAGCTTAAAGTTGACAACACGGGCGCTACTCTTAAAGAAACAGATAAGAGTTTTGAATAAAGGCATTTTTTAGGCAAAAGAAAAGGAGAATAATATGGGTCTTGAAGTAATGAAATTCGGCGGAACCTCGGTCGCCGATAGTGTGAGAATTTTAAACGTTGCAAATATCGTGACGAAGTCCTACAAAGAGGGAAACAATGTTATTGTTGTTGTCTCAGCACAAGGGGACACGACAGATGATTTAATCGAAAAAGCAGGAGAGATTAGCTCAAATCCAAGCAAAAGGGAGATGGATATGCTCCTTGCAACGGGTGAGCAGATATCGGCATCTCTTCTTGCGATGGCAATAGAGAATATGGGGTATCCAGTTAAGAGTCTAACAGGTTGGCAAGCGGGATTTAAAACCGATAGTACCCACGGCAACGCTCGTATTAAGACGATTGACACTGAGAGGATAGATAATGAGATAGCAAAGAAGAATATCGTTATCGTCTGTGGCTTCCAAGGTCTTAATAAATACGATGATATCTCAACTCTTGGCAGAGGCGGAAGTGATACGAGTGCGGTAGCGCTTGCAGCGGCCTTCAGAGCAGATGTATGCAAGATATATACCGATGTTGACGGTGTCTATACAGCAGACCCGAGATTTGTTAAAACTGCGGTGAAGCTCGATGAGGTTACCTATGATGAGATGCTTGAGCTCGCTTCGCTCGGAGCGCAAGTTTTGCATAATCGCTCGGTTGAGATGGCGAAAAAATATAATGTTGATTTAGAGGTGCTATCGAGTTTGACAGGTGCACCAGGAACAAAAGTCAAGGAGGTTATTAAAGTGGAGAAACTATTGATAAAAGGTGTTGCGAAAGATAATAATGTTACGAGGATTTCGGTTATAGGTGTTCCAGATCAGCCGGGTATTGCATATAAGATATTTGCGCTTCTTGCTTCAAAGAAGATAAACGTTGATATAATTTTGCAGTCGGTAGGTCACGACAACACCCAAAATATATCGTTTACCGTTCCGAAAACAGAGGGTGAGAATGCAAAAGCTATACTTATGGAAAATTTAGAGAGCCTGAAAGCCACAGAGATAACTCTTAACGAAAAAATCTCAAAAGTTTCTATTGTTGGTGCTGGTATGCAGTCAAATCCAGGCGTTGCTTCAAAGATGTTTGAAGCGCTATATGATGCAAATGTTAATATCCGAATGATTTCAACAAGTGAGATTAAAATATCGGTACTTATCGACCTTGATGATGCAGATAGGGCAGTATCAGCTATCCACGATGCATTTTTAAACAAAGCTTAAACTTTTCTATAAAGACTGGTTAATTATTAAAAGTTGTGATAAAATAAATAGGTTACAGTTCAAACTGTAGCCTATTTATATTTTATGAGTTATGAGAATATAATATAAATTAGCATTTCTTCGATTGCCACGGTAGTGATAAGAAGAAGGCAATAAGATAATGTTATAAATAATCAAAGTGAAGCAAAGATTATTTATATTATGAGGTGAATTATGGAGAGCAGACTTGTACGGGAAAAAATAGCAAATGGCGTGCATTTTTCGACCCTTGTGACGGATAAATTCAAAACTGAGCGGATTTTTATCAATATATTTGCAAAACTTAGTGGAGAAACTGCCGCTAAAAATGCGGTTGCGCTGTCGGTGCTTCGAAAAGGCAGTGCCGATTATGATAGCCTTTTCAAATTAAATAGAAAGCTTGCTGAGCTTTATGATGCAGATGTTTTCACAACAATTCGAAAGCTATCAAACTATCAGGTGCTAACCCTTGCTTATAGTGGAATAGATAGCAGATATACCCTTGAGGGCGAGAGCGTCTTAAAAGATGGAGCAGAGCTTCTATCGTCCCTTCTGCTAAACCCGAGGGTGCAGGATGGAAAATTCCTACCAGATGATGTTAAAATAGAGAAAAATGCCCTTGTAGAGCAGATTGAAAGCGAGCAGAGCGAGAAGCGAAGCTTTGTTTTAAAAAGGCTTAATGAGATAATGTTTAAAGATAGTGAGTTTGGTATTAATCGCTTAGGCGAGATTGCCGATGTTTTAGAGATAACGCCGGAAAACTGCTTTTTGGCATATAATGAGTTTATAAAAAATGCGGCAGTTGAGATAATCTATCTTGGGAATAGCGATACCGCTGATATTAAAGATTTATTTAAAGGTGCGTTTAATAAAATTGATAGAGCGGATACGAAGATATCGAAAACATACCCTTCGCATATTATAAGAGACTGCGATTTAACTGAGCATATAGATGTTTCGCAGAGCAAACTCGCACTCGGCTTTAAAGTTCCAGGCGATATAATCGAAAACCAAACTGCCGCGATGAGCGTTGCAACCGTTATGTATGGCGGAAAACCGGTATCACTTCTTTTTAAAAATGTTCGTGAGCGGCTGAGTCTTTGCTACTACTGCGCTGCAAGGTATGATAGCTCGAAGAATGCGGTTATTGTTGATAGCGGGATTGAAAAAGAAAACAAAGATAAAACGAAAGCTGAAATTCTTGCTCTGCTTGAAAAGATAAAATCGGGAGACTTTACCGATGAAGATATAAAAAGCACAGTTATGTTTTTAGAAACAAACTATAAAGCAAGCAATGATTCGCTTGTTTCCTTGGAAAACTGGTATCTTAGCCGTATCGTCGAAGATGATATAATAACTCCGCAAGAGCAGTATGAAAGAGTTTCAAAGGTTACTAAAGAAGATATTATAAAAGTTTATCGCGAGATGCAGCTCGATAGCAGCTACTTTTTAACTTCAAGTGAGGAGGTATAATATGGAGAAAGTTTATATAGAAAAGCTCGACTTAACCTATCATAAAGCGACTCTCCCCTGCGGACTCTCGGTATACCTTTGTAGCGATGATAGATTTACAAGCAGCTATGCGCTTTTTGGTACCGACTATGGTTCGGTTGATAACTGCTTTAGGCTTGAAGATGAGAGCGAGTTTACGACTGTTCCCGATGGTATTGCCCATTTTTTAGAGCATAAGCTCTTTGAGAGCCCTGACCACGATGCATTTGAGCTCTTTTCAAATATCGGGGCAAACTCGAATGCTTATACTTCCTTTGACAAGACCTGTTATCTTTACAGTGCTGTGAATGATTGGGACAAAAGCCTTGAAATTCTGCTTGATTTTGTTCAAAACCCTTATTTTACCGACAAAACAGTTGAGAAAGAGCAGGGTATTATAGCCTCGGAAATAAAGATGTATGATGATCATCCAGCTTGGCAGGTTTCATTTAATTTGCTTGGCAACTTATATCATGACCACTCAGTTAAAACAGATATAGCGGGAACGGTTGAGAGCATTGCGAAAATAACGCCAGAGCTTTTGTATCGTTGCTATAATGTTTTTTATAGCGCTAAAAATATGTGCCTTGTGCTATCGGGGAATTTTGATGTCGATAAAGCATTTGAAATAATAAAAAAAGAAATAAAGTTTAAAGAGGCAAAGGCAGTAGAGAGAAAATATGCAGATGAGAAACGCGAGATTGTGCGGAGCTATAGCGAGAAAAGACTTCCTGTTATAATGCCGCTTTTCGCACTCGGATTTAAAGAGATACCAGATAGCGAGGAGGAGGCTCTGCGCGGTCAGATAATGAATTCGATGATTTTAGATATCGCAGTTAGCAGCTACTCAAAGCTTTTTTGCGATATGTATGAGCAGTCTCTTCTCTCAAGCTCGCTTGGAACCGAGGTTATGTTTGGCAGAGGATACCTTGCAAACATTATCGAGGGCGAGAGCAAAAACGTAGATGAAGTTGTCAAGCGTATTCACGAGAGATTTAAATATCTTCGTCAAAACGGGATTTCAGATGAAGATTTTTCTATTGCAAAAAAGGGCGTTTATGCAAATATAGTTAAAAGCAGTGCTTCTGTTGAAGCTATTGCAAGAAATATTTTAGCGGCGCACTTTGAGAATTATCTACTTGAAGAGGAACTTTCGATTATAGCAGATATAACGAAAGAAGACCTTGAAAAAAGGCTGAAAACAAGCTTTTTAGAAGAGTTTAGCTCGGTTTCAGTAGTAAAAGAATAGGAGTTTTTAATGGATACTGTTTCATTTCCAAACCTTGGGATTGAGGTTTCTATTTCAGCAGAAGCATTTAATATTTTTGGGGTAAGTGTTCACTGGTATGGGCTTATTATTGCAAGTGGTGTTCTTTTAGCAATAATAGTTACCAATTATCTAACAAAGCACTATCCAAAAGTTGAAAAAGACCCGTTTTTAGATGTTGTCTTGGTTTCTGTTGTCTGTGGATTTATCGGAGCGCGGATATACTATGTTATCTTCTCACTTGATATGTATAAAGACAACTGGCTTCGCGTCTTTTATTTCTGGGAGGGAGGACTTGGCATCTACGGCGGTGTTATCGGCGCTCTAATAGCGGCGGTTGTAACCTGCAAGATACGAAAAGTTGATATCCCATCATTTGTTGATCTTGGTGCTATAGGTCTTTTTATCGGTCAGACGATGGGTCGTTGGGGGAACTTCTTCAATCAAGAGGCTTTTGGCGATAATACCACCTCGCTTTTTGGTATGACAAGTGATAAAATATCAGCCTATCTAACAAGAAATCAAGCGAGCCTTGAAGCTATGGGAACAATAGTTGACCCAGACCTTCCTGTTCATCCAACATTTTTATATGAATCAGTTTGGTGCTTTATCGGTCTTATAATAGCGCTTGCTATGGTGAAAAGGCGCAAATTCAACGGTCAAGTTTTTGCCTTTTATATAGCTTGGTACTCATTCGGTCGATTCTTTATAGAGGGGCTGCGAACAGATTCTCTTATGCTTGGCCCGCTTAAAGCTTCGCAGATTGTGGCTGTTGTTGGTATTATTGCAGGTATTGCAATATTTATCCTTGGAAACAAGAAGGCGAAAGCATTGAGCTTAAAACCGCTAACCGATGGATATCAGCCAAAGGATTCTAATCAGGAAGATGCTGATGATAAATCCACTAATGAAACTTTTGCGGAAAAGGTTTCTGCGGAAACTAATTTGAATAAAAACAGCGATGAAATTTCTGATTTAATCGAGAGTGAGGTTTCTGTGGAAACGAAAATTTCTGAAGTAACCGATGGAATAAATAAAAAAGAAGCTGCCGAGAAAACAGAAACGGAAGAAGAGCTAAACTTATCAGATAATACGCTAAATGAGAGCGAAGAGATTACAAAAGATATAGATATCGAATCTGATAAAGATGGTGAAAATAAAGCATCTTCTATAGAGAATGAAAAACATTTAGATAACAAAGAGATAAAAGACGGGGATAAAGTATGATTATCGATGGGAAAGTGGTTGCAAAAGAGGTTCGGGAGTTAGTTAAAAGTGGAGTTTCTCTACTTTCTAACGATGGGAAATCGGTTTGCCTTGCAGTGGTTTTAGTGGGAGATGATCCCGCCTCTGATGTTTATGTTAAGAATAAAAGTCGCGACTGCGAAGAGGTTGGAATTATATCAAAAGAGTACCGCCTAAAGGCTGAAACAACTAGAGAAGAGCTTTTGTCGCTCATTGATAGCCTCAACAAAGATGATAGTGTGGACGGTATTTTAGTCCAACTCCCACTGCCAAAGCATCTTGATGATAAAGAGATAATAAATGCAATAGACCAAAATAAAGACGTTGATGCTTTTCATCCTTCAAATGTCGGTAAAATAATGATTGGGGACTATACCTTTCTGCCATGCACTCCAGCGGGTGTTATCGAGCTTTTAGAGAGATATAATATCGAGATAGAGGGTAAAAATTGTCTTATTATCGGGCGTAGCAATATTGTTGGCAAGCCGATGGCGATGCTTATGCTCGAGCGAAATGCAACGGTGACTATTGCCCATAGCAGAACGAAAAATCTTGCAGAGATATCAAGAAATAGCGATATAATAATTGTAGCAATCGGCAGAGCGAAGTTTTTGAGCGCTGATATGGTGAGAGAGGGCGCTGTTGTTATTGATGTTGGAATAAATCGTGATGAAAACGGTAAACTTTGTGGCGATGCGGATTTTGAGGAGATTAAAGAAAAAGCTTCATTCATAACCCCTGTTCCCGGCGGTGTTGGCCCTATGACCCGTGCAATACTTATGAAAAATACCCTAACGGCGGCGAAGATGCGAAAAAGCATTGACAAAGGGTAAATACTGTGGTATCATATCAAAGCCGCATATTGCAGGTTTTAAGTGTGAAAACCACCTGAGGTAGCGAGACTTTACAAAAAAAGGAATGAAAAGAATGTACGCAATTATCAAAACAGGCGGAAAGCAGTATAAAGTTTGCGAAGGCGACGTTATATACATTGAAAAGCTCGAAGCTGAAAACGGTTCAGAAGTTGTTTTCGACGAAGTTTATGCAGTAGGCGAAGGCGATAAGCTAAACGTAGGTAGTCCTTTTGTTGCAGGCGCTAAAGTTACAGCAACAGTTGAGAAGAGTGCAAGAGGCAAGAAGATAACAGTCTTTACCTACCGCTCAAAGAAAAACTCAAAAAGAAAAATGGGTCACAGACAGCCGTATACTAAAGTGACTATAAACAAAATAAACGGTTAAAAATATTATTATAAAGCTGAGGTGTATTTAAAATGGCACATAAAAAAGGTGTTGGTTCAACAAAGAACGGTAGAGACAGTGAGTCGAAACGTCTTGGTGTTAAAAGAGCAGACGGTCAGTTTGTTTTAGCGGGAAATATCCTCGTTCGCCAGAGAGGTTCACACATTCATGCAGGTAACAACGTTGGCAAAGGTAGCGATGATACATTATTTGCACTCGTTGACGGCAAAGTGCGTTTTGAGCGCATGGGTCGTGACCGCAAGAAAGTTTCTGTATACTCGGTAGAGAGCTAATTCAAATTTAAATTTGTTTTAATTTGAATAATTTATCGTGTAAATAGGTTTCAAACTCTGACACCCGAGGTTTTACCTCGGGTGTTTTTGATAAATAAAGGATGGATTAAATGTTTGTAGATGTTGCAAAAATATCTGTAAAAGCGGGTAAGGGCGGCGATGGTGCCGTTTCATTTCACCGCGAAAAATATGTAGCGACAGGGGGTCCCGATGGAGGAGATGGCGGAAAAGGCGGAAATATCGTCTTTTTAGTTGATGATAATCTCTCAACCCCTATAGAGTTTCGCTATAAAAAGAAATATACAG
>CAYJGN010000007.1:0-9511 GCA_964369635.1 uncultured Oscillospiraceae bacterium | reverse complement strand
CGGTGCGAAAAACTGTTCAGGTAGAGGTGCGAAAGATTTAATAATAAAAGTGCCTCGCGGAACACTTGTTAAAGACGCTACTACTGGCAGACTGCTCGCTGATATGTCGAGCGATGAGCCGACTATCATAGCAAAAGGCGGAAAAGGTGGAGCTGGAAATCAGCATTTTGCAACCCCGACAAGGCAGATACCACGCTTTGCAAAACCCGGAAAAGCGGGCGAAGAGTTTGATTTAACTCTTGAGCTTAAACTGCTGGCGGATGTTGGCCTTGTTGGCTTTCCAAACGTCGGTAAATCAACCCTTATATCGGTTGTAAGTGCCGCAAAGCCGAAAATCGCTAATTATCACTTCACAACGCTTGTGCCGGTGCTCGGTGTTGTTCGGATATCATCTGAAGAGTCTTTTGTTATGGCGGATATTCCGGGTCTTATCGAGGGTGCTTCCGATGGAGTAGGCCTTGGGCACGATTTTTTGCGCCATATCGATAGATGCCGTCTAATCGTTCATATCGTCGATGTTTCAGGCAGCGAGGGACGTGACCCTATTTCTGATTTTGAGCTTATAAATAAAGAGCTAAAAAACTATAACGAAGAGATTAGCGAAAGGCCGCAGATTGTTGTCGGGAGCAAAATAGACCTTGCAACTGATGAGCAGATTGCAGAGTTTAAGAGCTATATTGAGAGCAAAGGTTATCCTTTCTTTACCGTCTGTGCGCCTATTTCAGAAGGGTGCCAGCAGCTTGTCTATGAAGTTGCGCAGCGACTTCGTGAGCTGCCACCGATAGTTCGATTTGAGGCGGAAATAGCACCGATAGAAACGACAGAAAACAAAGGTGAGATTAAGATATCGAGAGCCGATAACGGCGCTTATGTTATAGATGCTCCATGGATATACAACCTTTTATTATCTGCTGATATGGATGACTATGAGTCGCTTCATTTCTTCCAAAAGGTGCTTATTGATAAAGGGGTTATAGCAAGGCTTGAAGAGATGGGGATAAACGAAGGCGATACTGTTCGCATTGAGGACTTTGAGTTTGACTATGTTAGATAAAAATTTAAGTACCCTGACATATGCATATCTCGGTGACGCTGTTTTTGAGCTTCGTGCGAGGGGTTACCTCTGTGCAAAGCATGATTATAAGCCGAATGTTTTACATGGTAAAGTTGTCAAAATCGTCTGCGCCGCCGCTCAGGCAAGGCTTTACGATGAAATTTTTGAATCGCTATCTGCTGATGAGCAGTCGGTTATAAAGCGAGGGCGAAATGCAACTGGGGCAAAGGTTCCAAAAAACTCGAATGTTGCAGACTATAGAAAGGCAACCGGTGTTGAAACGCTATTTGGATACCTATATTCAAAAGGTGAAATCGATAGATTAGATGAAATATTTAGGAAAGCTATTGAGATATACGAGAGTAGTGATGAGTAAAAGAGGTGGATTTTGAAGAGTTTGTTTAGCAGAAAAAACTTAAAAGAGTTTGCACTTCGTTTTGCGGTGGTAATAGTATCCGCTATAACTCTTTTCTTTGCTTCAGGTTTAGTTGAATATGATTCAGGTGAAGAAATTGATGGAATTGTTGAGACTGCAAGAGTAATTGAGATTACGAAAAACCTTGAAATAGAGATAATGGAAGATGTTTTTGGAAGCGAGATTGTATTTGTAGCGGAGCTTACCTCAGGGGACTATAAAGGTACTTGGATTGCGATGGTTCAACAGGTGGATAGCCTTTTTTATCCGCAACCAGTTTTAGTTGAAGTGGGGGATAGTATCCTCGTTACAAATCAAAACCAAATAGTTACCTCTGATGGCGAGAGCTATAATTGGGCTTATATGGGGCATAACCGCCTTTCTTATATCTATATTTTAATAGCATTTTTCATAGCACTTATTTTGTTTTTCGGTAGGGCTAAGGGTCTTGCTGCGATAACTACCCTTGTGATAACTATCGTCGCTATATTTTATTTTTTCATACCTTCGATTTTAAACGAACTTAATATTTATATAACCGCCACTGCAACGACTTTTTTTGTTATCTTCTCGAGTTTGCTAATATTAAATGGGTTTAATAAAAAATCTTATGCGGCAATAATAGGGAACTGCTTTGGAATTTTGATAGCTGGAGCAATTGCTTATGCTGTTAATATGATTATGGGAATAACAGGTGTTCTTGATCAGGATTATATATTCCTTACAATGCTTGAGAATAATATAGTTATAGACCTTCAGGCGGTTGTTTGGGCGGGGGTGCTGATAGGCGCGCTCGGTGCTATTATGGATGTTTCAATGTCTATAGCATCTGCTATGCAAGAGCTATATGAGGGGATTGAACGGCCAACATTTAAAGGGCTTGTCCGCAGTGGACTAAATATCGGAAGAGATGCAATAGGAACTATGACAAACACCCTTATTTTGGCATATGTCGGAAGCTCACTTGCTGTTATTTTATTGTTTAGTGCTTATAATAGAAACCCATATGTCATACTAAATCTCGAGATGATCTTAGTTGAAATTATCTCGGCAGTTGTTGGAAGTATCGGGATAATTATGGCGGTACCGTCAACGGTTTTCATAGCGGCGACTATTTATATGGGTACGGGAAATAAGACCGCCTCAGCTACCCCAAATACGAAAGGTATAGAAGAGGGAATAAAAGCAAGCGAGAAGGAAGAAAAGCAGGGAAACGGATAGATTTTAGAAGTTTTGGTAGAAAGATATTGGAAGTTGTTAAGATAACGCAAGTCCGCCCCGCCCGCAGAAAACGCACCTTGTGCGTTTGGTCGAGTTTCACTCGACCTCGGCGATTTTTAAAATCGCCCCTGCGGGCGGGGCGGGGTAAATTAGACTTAATTTAGAAAAAATATGTTTGCCATTACAACTTTATAAATTAGTAGATATATTTAAGATGAATATATGCAGATATACAGAAAATATATTATTACACGAAAAAGAAGCTATCACCTTGGTGATAGCTTCTTTTTCGTGCTTTAAAACTTAAATGAATTCGATAACTCGCTACTTCGTTGCCGCATCGAGTACTGCCCTTATCGCCTCAAGCGTTGGCACTCCTTCATGGAGCTTTTTACCATCGACATAAAAGGTCGGTACATAGTAGTAGTCGAATTTATCGGCGATTTCGGGGTTTTCGCGCTCTTCAATAGCTGTTATTTCGATATTTTTAAATGCGGGATTTATCCCCTTTAAATTATCAATCATATCAAAAGCTTTTTTACAGTGGGGACAACTTGACATATAAAACATAGTGATTTCTTTCATAATAGCACTCCATTCACAGAAATAAACTTACCCCTACTTTCATTATACATAATATTCCAAATTAGTACAAGAAATTTCTAAATAGAGTCCCGCATAAGCTTGTATTCGAATGAATCAACAAGAGCTATAAAACTTGCGTTGATAACATCATGCGATATACCAACAGTAGTCCAGTTGTTCTCACCATCGCTGCTCTCGATAATAACGCGCACCTTAGCGGATGTTGTAGTATTGTCTTCAGTGACGCGAACTTTAAAGTCAACAAGTTTAACTGTTTTAAGTGTTGGGTAGAAAACCTCAAGCGCTTTGCGCAGTGCGTTATCAAGGGCATTAACAGGGCCGTTGCCCTCGGCTGCTGTCAGCTTAGTTCGGTCATCAACTCGGATTTTAATTATTGCACTTGCAGGCCGCTCTTCATCCCTCGAAAACTGCTCTCCGATAATTTTAAAGTTTTCAAGCTCAAAAAAACGAGGCATTAAAGAGAGCTCGCGTCGAACAAGTAGCTCAAAAGTTGCGTCAGACTCGAAAACAAATCCTTTTTTTTCAAGGGCAGAAACTCTATCAACTATTACCGAAACGCTTGGCGAGTCTTTGCTAATGCCATCTAAAAACTCCGACATCTTAGCAGCAATAGCAGCCCTTCCAGACATTGAAGATATAAGTATGTTTCTATTATTTCCAACCTCTTTAGGGTCGATATGCTCAAATGATCGCTGGCTTTTTAGCATTCCATCAACATGCATACCGCCTTTATGGGAAAATGCATTAAGACCGACATACGGAGTTTGAGAAGGGAGGGATATGTTTATAATATCTGAGAGTCTGTGGGCAGTTTGGGTAAGCCTTTTCATCTTACCCTCAGATAAGCAGCTATAGCCCATTTTAAGCTCAAGTGAGGGGATAATAGCATAAAGTTTTGTATTACCGCATCTCTCACCTATACCTATAAATGTTCCCTGAACTTGAATAGCGCCAGCTCTTACCGCTTCAAGGCTATTTGCAACAGCGCATCCTATATCATTATGACAGTGGATACCGATTTTGCAGTCAGGGAATAGGGTGATTACCTCTTTTGTCGCCTCATATATTTCATCTGGAAAACTGCCTCCGTTTGTATCGCAGAGAATTAGATGAGAAGCTCCAGCGCGATAGGCTGCTTCAAGGGTGGTTATAGCATACTCTCGGTTGTTTTTATATCCATCAAAAAAATGCTCAGCATCATAAAATACTTCGCGACCTTTAGATACAAGGTGCGAAATCGTATCGAAAATCATATTGAGATTTTCTTTTTCGCTCGTCTTTAATACCTCACGAACATGCATATCCCAGCTTTTTCCAAATATCGAAATAATAGGAAGGCCGCAGTCAAGGAGGGCTGTGATATTTTCATCCAGAAATACAGTTTTATCTTTTCTGCGTGTTGAGCCGAAGGCTACGAGTTTTGAGTGTTTGAGATTTTTTTTGGAAATACGTTTGATAAATTCAAAATCTTTTTTATCAGCACCTGGATTTCCAACCTCAATATACGAGATGCTAAGCTTATCGAGTGCATCAATTATACCGAGCTTATCGTCATCTGTGAAAAGAACACTCTGCCCCTGAGCACCGTCCCTTAGCGTTGTATCAAATATATCAATAGTCTTCAAAGTTATCACCATCCTACTAAAACTATATTAAGAAAGGGTATCTTTGTCAATATTATTTGACTTATTATAAAAAATTATATAACATATAGTAGGTAAGTGCAAATAAAATTGCAGTGATAAGTGAAAAATTAAGAGTGAAAAGTTGTTGTTTTTTGATATCTTCCTTTGGTAGTCTCAAAGTTTATAACAATTTGCATTTAGTTATTCGCTCAATCTGTTTTGCAGATGGCTACATAAGGATAAAGGAGTGGTTTTGTGAATCTAAAAAACACAAGAAATTTAACTATGCTTATAGATTTCTATGAGCTAACTATGGCGAATGGGTATCTTGAGCGAAAATTTGAAGATACCGAGGTAGTTTTCGATTTATTTTTTCGTAAAATTCCAGATGATGGGGGTTTTGCTATCTATGCAGGCCTTGAGCAGGTTATAGAATATATAGAGAATTTGAAATTCACAAATGAAGATATTGAGTATCTTCGAGAAAAAGAAATATTTTCTGAGCAGTTTTTAGATTATCTTTTAAACTTCAAGTTTTCATGTGATGTTTATAGTTTAAAAGAGGGTACTGTTATGTTCCCAAATGAGCCTATTATAACAGTTAAAGGTCCAATTATAGAAGCCCAACTAATCGAGACGATGATGCTGCTCACAGTAAACCACCAATCCCTTCTCGCAACAAAAGCTTGCAGAATTGTTCGGGCATCTAAAGGGAGGGTTGTTTATGAATTTGGTGCAAGAAGAGCGCAGAGCTATGACGCTGCTATTTTTGGCGCAAGGGCTGCTTATATCGGTGGAGTTAATGGAACATCTTGCGCGATAGCTGAGAGAATATATAAAATACCTGCAATAGGAACTATGGCGCATTCATGGATTCAGCTTTTCTCAGATGAATACTTGGCATTTAAAGCATATGCAGAAATTTATCCTGACAACTGCTCGCTCCTTGTTGATACCTATAACGTTGTTAAATCAGGTGTTCCAAATGCGATAAAAGTTTTTAATGAGGTTCTAAAACCTATGGGTAAAAGACCTGTGGGTATAAGGATAGATAGCGGAGATATAGCATACCTATCAAAAAAAGCGCGGCAGATGCTCGATGCGGCGGGGTATTCGGATGTTAAAATAATGGCATCTAATTCACTTGATGAATATATAATAAGAGATTTGATTATTCAAAATGCGCAAGTTGATATCTTTGGAGTTGGTGAAAATCTTATAACCTCGAGAAGTACTCCAGTTTTAGGCGGCGTCTATAAGCTTGTTGCGGTTGAGGAAGATGGTGAGCTAATTCCGAGAATTAAAGTTTCAGAGACGATGGAGAAGATAACAAACCCTTGCTTTAAGCGGTTTTTCAGATTCTACTCAAATGAAACGAATAAAGCAATAGCCGATTATATCTGCTGTCATGATGAGGATGATAACTTCCCATATGAATTTGAAATATTCGATCCGAATGCCATTTGGAAAAGAAAAAATATAACGAATTTTTATGCGAAGGAGATGCTTTTGCCTATTTATAAAAAAGGAGAACTTGTTTATAAAAGTCCATCGCTTCTTGAAATTCGGGCATACTGCGCAGAGCAGGTTGATAGCCTTTGGGATGAGGTCAAAAGATTTGAAAATCCACATACTTTTTATGTTGATCTATCGCAAAAGCTTTATGATATTAAAAATAGTATTCTAAAAGAACATAACCATTAATTAAATCTAAATATTGAATACAATATTTTTATAGTATAATACTATAAAAAGAGATGGTTTTAGAGTGTTTTAATATATGACTAAACTATGACTTTTTTATTGCTATGTTGTGTATTAATGAAAAATATGGTATAATTCACTATACCTATAAGTAGGTTTAATTTTATTTTAAGGGAGGAAGAGCATGGCGACAAAGAAAACCACTGCTCCCGAAAAAGCACCAAAAACAAACAAAAAAAAGAAGAAAAAGAACAGTGTTTTCAAGATAATCCTGAAAACTATTGCAGCGCTTTTTCTTTTAGGGATAATTGCTGGAACACTTGTTGTAACAGCGCTTGCAGTTTATGTTGGAACATATGCAGAGGAAGATCAGATAGATCTTCGAAGCTTAGAGCTTAGCTTTACCACTATTGTCTACTATACTGATGATACTTCTGGCGAAGATATCGAGCTTATGCGTATTGCTGGTGAGTCGGATAGAATTTGGGTCAGTATCGATGATATGTCTCAGAACTTAATTGATGCGGCTATTGCTATAGAAGATGCGAATTTTAATGAGCATAGCGGTGTTGACTGGTACCGCACCATCATTGCTGCTGTAAACGAAGTTTTCCCGATTTATGACCGCACAATCGGTGGTTCAACGATAACTCAGCAGGTTATTAAAAACGTAACTGGTGAGAATGAAGTTGGCGGAATTGAAGGATATATTCGTAAGCTAAATGAGATAATAAGCGCCCTTCGTCTTGAAACAAAGTTTACTAAAGACGATGTTATGGAAGCATATCTCAATACTATTCCGATGAACGGAACGATGGTCGGCGTTGAAGTTGCGGCAAATGCCTATTTTGGCAAAACTGCAGCAGAGCTCTCTATTGCAGAGAGTTGTGCTATTTTGGCGGTAACCCAGAGCCCATATGCCCATAACCCATTCGTCTTCCCTGAAGCGAATGAAGAGCGTCGTATCTATGGTATAAACAGAATGCTCGAGCTTGGGCTAATATCAGCATCAGAGCATGCTGCTGCTTTAGCTGAGAGCGAGAATATGGTTTTTCTCACCGAGCAGTATGAGGCGAGCCGCTCAGATGTTCAAAGCTACTTTGAAGATATGGTAATGGACGAAGTAGTTGATGACATGATGGAGGAATATGGCTATACCCGCTCAGAAGCTTCTGATATGGTGCTTCAAGGTGGATACAGAATCTATACAACACTTGACCCGTATATTCAAGAGACAATGGAAAACTTATATGAAAGCGAAGACTTTTTCGAGGTTTTCCCCGACAAAATAGAGATGAGAACTGACGAGGACGGCAACGAAGTTGAAGTTGCTGTACAACCTGAGGGCGCTATGGTAATTATGGATTACGAGGGTGCAGTGCTTGGAGTTGTTGGCGGTAGAGGTGAAAAAGAAGCTTCGAGAACACTTAACCGTGCAGTTGATTCGCTCCGTCCACCAGGCTCGACAATGAAACCTATCGGTGCTTATTCATTGGCTTTTGCGCAAGATCTTGTGACCTGGTCAACTATCCTCGATGATAACCCAGTTAAAGACCTTGAAGAGAGCGATGGTACGGTTGCTCCATGGCCTATAAACTACTATGAGAGCTATCTTGGATATATACCGCTTGAGCTTGCCCTTCAGCGCTCAACAAACACCATTCCTACCTATTTAGGTGAGCTTATAGGGCCGCAGGTTATGTTTGATCATATGACCCAGAAACTTGGAATTTCAACCCTTGTTGTTTCAAAGCAGATTGGGAATCAAATTTTCTCGGATATTGACCTTGCACCACTTGTGCTTGGAACTCCAACAGATGGTATTTCGCTCCTTGAGATGACTGCCGCTTATATGCCTTTTGGTAATGGCGGATTTTATACCGAGCCACATAGCTATACAAGGGTAGTTGATTACAGGGGAAATGTTATACTCAATCAAAATAGCGTTAAAACGCAAGTTTATGACCCGCAGACTACTGAAGTTATGAACAAGCTATTGCAAAGGGTTGTCCGCGGTGGAGTTGGTACAGGTAGAAGAGCAGCATTTGGCACTTGGCAACTTGCCGGTAAAACAGGTACTGCTTCTGCAAATACCGACCACTGGTGGATAGGACTCACACCTTATTATGTTGGCGGTGCTTGGTTTGGTTATGATAACCCGGGAACTGATGGCAGCGGTGAGATTATCCTTCGTTATAGCCACCCTTCAATTGAAGCTTGGAGAACGGTTATGGAAGAAATCCATCAAGGACTCGAGCAAATAACCTTCCCAACGACAAATGAATTAATCCAGGCTCCTTATTGTACAATGTCAGGTCTTCTTGCAACAGATACTTGTGGTGCGCCTGGTATGGGATACTATAAGCCTTCGTATGTACCAGGATACTGCAACGGCAACCACACCTTAATAGCAAATCCAATTCCAGAACTTGCCTATTAAATAGTATTATAGAAATGAATGTTAAAAAAAGTCCGCTATATAGCGGACTTTTTCTTTTGTAAACACTTATGTTGACTTTTGAAAATATAAAATGTATACTTAAAAAATTAGATATACAAAATGTTTATGTTTGCATTTTTAATAATTGTTAGGGAGTGTTAAAATGGTAAATGAGTTTATTACTTGCCCAAATTGCAGAAACCTTTTTACAGAAGAACAAATGAAAGAGCATAATAAATGCCCTTATTGTTACAAAGGAACTACCGAGAACCCACAGGATTTAAAAACCGCAGATAAGAATATTACAGAGCAAACAGAGTTTATGGCTGATGAGATAATGCAAAATAAAATACAGCCATCTGGGACACAATTTGACAATACATATAACCAAACACCACCGACTGGACAGCAGTATGGAAATGGGTATAACCAAGCACCACCGACTG
>CAYJGN010000006.1:10975-56662 GCA_964369635.1 uncultured Oscillospiraceae bacterium | reverse complement strand
ATAGCTATATCTTTGTTGTCAGCTTTTATTATAACAGAAACCTTAATTAAAAGCAAAGCTATAAGCAAAAACAAAATTATAACTAATACCTGCATATTTACTCTTCCTTTATTTCATCATCAGACATCTCAAGCTGCATAAATGGGCTTTCATCATCACTTGCCTTTGGAAGCGGCGGTAGCTGCGAGAGATGCGAAATATTAAAGCAACGCAAAAACTGATCTGTTGTTTTGTATGCTATTGGTCTTCCTGGTAGCTCAAGTCTCCCAGCCTCTTCAACAAGCCCTTTTTCAACTAAATTCACAACGCTTCCATCGCTATCGACTCCACGAACTCCAGATACAAACCCTCGTGTTACCGGTTGATTATAAGCTATGATTGCAAGAACCTCAAAAGCCGCTTGCGATAGTGGCGCATCCCTTTTTATCATTAGTAGCTCACGAATACTTGATTGATACTGCTCTTTAGTTGACAGCTCATATCGTCCGTCAATCTCTGTTAGGATTATTCCCCTATTTTCATCGTTTAAATCAGCAGCAAGGCTGTTTGCAACCTTTATAAGAGTTGCTTTATCTATTTCCATAACCTTTGCAAGCCTATCGAGCTCAACAGGCTCACCGCAAGCAAATAGCAATGCCTCTAAATTAGCTTTGAGCTTATTAATTTCCATCTGCATTTTCCTTTTTAATATATGATATCTGCTGATTTTCATCAACTGTTGCTCGTCCGTTTTTAACAAGCTCTAAAACCGCTAAAAAGGTCGCAACAAGTTCTGGTTTATCGCTGCAGTTTGAAAAGAGCTTTTTAAATGCCTCTTTTCCGCGTTTTTTAAGATAGCTTATAAGGGAGGTAATCTTCCCCGAAACAGAAACTACCCTTCTCTCAACAAGCACTGAAAACTCCTCTTTAGTTGGTGGAGCTTTAAATTTTATCTTAGTTTGAATTAAAGCAATCATATCATAAAGATTTTGTTTTGGGTGTTGTCTTGTATAGGTCATATCAATTTCCATCTGAAGTGGCTCTCTTGTGAATCTGTTATGCCCTTTATACTCGGCTTTCAAGTTTGCAGCTGCAAGCTGGCAGAGGTGATACTCGATAAGCTCACCTGATAGCTCTCTTTTTAAATCCTCAGCTTCTTCTTTTGACGGTAGAAGTGAGACTGTTTTTATATGAACAAGCCTTGCCGCCATCTCGATAAATGAGCTTGAAACATCTAAATTTCGCATCTTCATCTCATCCATATATGATAAATACTGCGATAACAAAACACCAATTTCTATATCTGCAATATTCAGCTTATGCTTTGAGATAAGATGAAGCAGAAGATCAAGCGGACCTTCGAATGTTTCTGTTGTAAATGTTAATTGTTGCAATAAAATTCTCCTATCATAAAAAGAAGGTTAAACCATCTATCGCGTTATACAAAATATTTCTAAAAAATGATATCGGGCCATTTAAAAGACCACTTATAACAATAAATAAAAAAGCTATCTGAACATACTGCCCATATCTATATAAAAGATTGTTCCAAAATCCCGGCACAAACATATCGAGTATTTTAGAGCCGTCGAGTGGCGGGAACGGGATTAGGTTAAACACCGCAAGAGATAGGTTTATTAAAATAGAATACTGGAAAAACAGCAAGAGAAAATAAGCTATATCTAATGGTAATGACGCAGTTATAAAACCACTTGAAACTTTAGATATCGCCATAATTATTGTCGCTAAAAGAATGTTCGATAAAGGTCCTGCCGCCGCAACTATCGCCATATCTCGCCTTCTATTTTTAAATGCCATCGGGTTCACAGGAACAGGTTTTGCAAATCCGAATCCCACAAGTAAAATCATAATCGAGCCGAATGGATCAAGGTGCGCTAGCGGGTTTAGTGTTAATCTGCCGTTATACTTTGCTGTGTTATCACCAAGCTTTGTTGCAACATATGCATGGGCAAATTCGTGGAAAGGCAGTGCTGTTAAAAGAGCTATCGCCCTTATAATAAATATTTGAATTTGATTCATTATTTCATCTCCTTATATCTAAATTATTATATAACTTTTAATGGAAAAATACAACCTAAAAAAACTTTTACTTAAACACTTGATTTTACTCTCAATTTCTGCTATTATACTAATTGTGACTTTTAGTTTAAAGGAGGTGCAGAATATGGCAAAATGTGATATCTGCGGAAAAGGTGTATCTTTCGGAATTAAGGTTTCTCATTCTCACAAACGTTCAAACAGAACTTGGAAACCTAACATACAGAGGGTCAAAGCAGTTGTTGAAGGCAGATCATGCCGCATAAATGCCTGCACCCGCTGTCTGCGCAGCGATAAGGTAACCAGAGCGGTATAACGCAAAATTAAAGAACCTTTGGGTTCTTTTTTTGTTGCCTTCTCCTTCTCATTATAAGTAACACTTTCTTTATCTCTTTCGACCTTAAAATAGGCTATCATATCAATATTAACTATTTAAGGCAAAATTGTATTTTAGTTTAGAAAAAAACTGTCGCTTATATTAGCGACAGTTTTTTATATTATATTAGTTTGCGACTAAGCATTTCTTCGATTGTCACAGAAATTAAAATTATTATATCGCCTCATAAATCAGCTCTTCGACCATATATCATCTGCTTCTGATAAAATCTCTGGAAGTGCGCGAACCATAACTCTATCAAGCTCTGCAAAATCAACTTTTTTGTTGTAACTATCAAGCACCCATCTATCGAGCTCTGCGAGCATTTCAAACGGCACTATGCAAGCATGAAGCTTTGCCGCAAAATTCCGATGTCCTCCAAGCGATTTATACCATTTATCGCATATCTCAGGTGAAGCTGCCCTCCAACCCTCACTTCGCATAAATGCATTCCAACGTCTGTGCTCTGCAATAGCAAGCTCTTCAACCAACTGATTGCCGGTTTTTTCATTTGAAATCGCCGCAAAAACAGCGTTTATCATCTCTTTTGTTGGGTGCGCTGACCAATCGTATTTTTTCGGGTCATTCCCCTGTAGTTCACAGAGAATAGAGTATACCTTATATTTGAAATGAAGACCGAGTGCTGTTGAGGAATTTCTATTATACTCTTTATCCTCATAGTTTTTATCTGCCTCGGCATTAATTTTTCGAATGAGCTCTTCTCTTGCCGCACCAGTAGCTGCTTTTATATCATCTTTGCTAAATTCCCTTGTATAGAATCTATTTACCGCAATTCCCGCTTTATCAAGATATGGACTTATAAGGTTATCATAACTATAAGTTTCTTTTAGCGAACCAAACGGTAGAAGGTCACAGTTTACCCTATTATCAAACTTAACTCTGCCGCCGATTTCATATAAAAACGGATCACCCAGCATAACGTTTATAGTTGGTGGTGAGTTTGTTATTCCGTCTTTATCAAAGCGAATTTCTTCATATATCGAGCGGATATTCATACCGCATCTCAAATTCAAATTCTCATCGCCAACAACACATATAACATACGAAACATCAGGAAAAGCTGAAAGTTTCTCTCGAAATTCGCTGGACTCTATATCAGCGCAGATAAAATGAATATCACAGTCCCGCTCACCGAAATCAGGCGAGAATTCTGGTGCAAGTTCCGGGCATTCTTTTTCAAATCGTTTTATTGTTTCAGGGTCCTTATCAACTATTATAATTTCCGGACGCAAATCTATCGTTTGAGCTGCCCAAGCTGCAAGTTTAACCGCTTCTGTTCCACATCTTCCAAGCCCTGCAACAAGAATAGATATCTTGTTATCACGTCTTGCTAAAAATAGCGGTCTTATATCGAATAGGTGATGCAATTTTGTGCGGTTTTCTCGAATAAGTCGCAGACTTAAAATTGAGCTGTACTCAATAGAATCAATTACCGCTTCAGCCTCAGGTTCACTATTTAGAACATGTATCTGTATATGTCCTGCAATATTTGATTTCCCATACTTTGCTGAAAGCTCAAGAGCATCTCGCAAGTTCTCGCTTTCATTGTATTTTAATAGAAAAAAATTCACCTGCTTTTTAAGATACCTATTATGCAAAACAAGCTCACTCACGCTCTTATCAAATATAAAAGCGTCAATAGCATCAATTTCAGCATAATTTGCAATAGCTTCGCTCGATTCATCATTTCTATTTCCAAGGAAAACTATTGTCGAGCGTTTTAGTGATAGATTTTTTTCCCGCTCATGCATATCGCAAGCAAGCAGGATAGATCTTTTCGATACTTCAGTAAATACGCAAAGTTTGCCGTTTGAAAGAAAACGATAGCGCATGTACGGAAAAAAGTTTCTAAAGAAACTTAGGATAAATCCAAGCAGTAATGCTGAGATAAAAAGATGCAAAACCGCTGTATAGATTGAGAAAACATATTCAAGGGCTGTTGGAATTTGGCCCGCCATCTCCCTTGTATCCCCTACTGAATTCTCACCTGTCATCGAGCGGATAACACCGAGAATTGAAGTTATAACAGTATCAATAGGACCGCCGCGTGCAAATGCATTTCCATTAACATAAATGAAGAAAAGCGAGAAGGCTGTACCCACCATAAGTGTTGCTATAACCTTTTTAAAGCTCCCCTTTTCTCTTTTGTTTATAGCAACAGCTATAATAATAGATAAAACAAAGGCAACCGGTGATAGAATGAGTATAATTGATTGAAACATTATAACCTCCAAAAATAATGAAATATACTATGTTAAAAGATCAACTGTAAGTCCTGGTATCGTTCTTGCAACAAGGGTTACTGGAATGCAGATTAGTATCGGCGAAATTATAACATCAAATAAACTTCCCCACGAGATAACTATTGCAAAAATCCCATACCCAACATAAGCAAGGTATAGCGCTTTACTTAAAACAACTGCTATCCCTAAAAAGAAGTCGTTATTAAATAGATTTAAAGTGATAAATAAAATAGCGAATATCCACAGTGGAATAAATGGAATAATCCCAACTGATAAAATCATCAAAAGCCATCCCCATATAAATGGCAGATCGGCAAAAAGATGTTGAGCTAGCGAGATTAGCGGAAGTTGTGACGCCGCCCATATCACAAGACCAACGACTATCCCAACCCACATTGAAATACCACCAGATGAGCTACCTGATGAATAAGCGGGAGCTCTTGGGTTTGTTCCGATAGTACCCGTTGCGGCTCCGCCGCCTGTATTATTCGCTGTATTCAGTCTGCCGCCGCGACCGATATTTGCATACCCAGTACCAGTCGTACCTACCTTTGGAGGTGGTGTTGATAAAAGGTTATCCATTCGGCTACTTGCCTCGCATAACGGACAGATTTTATTTTTACTATAATACTGATGTGCAATATTGCGACCACACTGCAAAAGGCTCGTTTCAAGTTTACCTATAGCCGTATGAAACTGGGTTGTAGTTGGTCGGGACATCGGCGAGAGTGACGCTGCTCTCCCAAACATCTTTTGAAATAGCGATACTATATCAGTCGGAAGAGAGTTTATATTCGGCGAATATTTTGGCGGAGTAACGCCATAGCTATTTTTTTCATAAGCATAAATATTCTTCTCAATATTAGAAACGATATTAAACTGAGAGGCAGAATACCCATCTGCGACAACGCAAGAATAAGGATGAGCGCCATTCATAAGTAATGCAAATATATGTATTGCAACTGCGAAATAGTCGGTATATATAGTGAAAGTATTTGCAAACGTCTCTCGCAAACTTTTTCCGGTATTCATAATTGATTGGATTTCACGCGGCACATACTCAGGACGGCAAACAGGGCATTTATAAACAGAGCCATCCTTTGCCTTTATATGGTAGGAATCGGTATCGACAAGGGTTATAAGCGCTGTTTTCGGGTCAACGCAGATATTTGCAGGATTTAAATCGCCGCAAACATGTCCGCTACTATGTACCGCACCGACCGCCGCACAAAGATTTTGCGCAACCTGAAGATAAAATGAAAAATTATGAGAATCCCTCTTATCATAAGAATAAAGACTATCAATTTTAGCAGTATTTTTAATCCTTGGCATAACAAAACCTAAAAATTCGCTTTTGCCCGAATATAGTATGTCAACAGGCCATGCTATTTGGTCGGTTATTCCGATAGGCGGAGAGGATAGCATAGCTAAAATTTTCCGCTCTTTCTCATCAGTGCGTCCCGCTTGATGGTAAATCTTCGCAACAAGATTAGACTTGCCCAAAATATCGTAAATACTCCCCTCACCACCTTTGGCAAAAGGAGTATCTGAAATTGTATAGTACTGGTTTTTGTTATTATAAACCTTCATCCTGCACCTCTTCTTTCGGTAACAGATGCGGATATAGTTTATAGTAGATATCGCTTTTTAGCTTTGCCCAATCAGGCTCTTTAAAATATTCATCCGCAGGCATTGATATCTCACTTTTGTTATTTATCAAAACAGCAACAGATAAATCGTCGTGCAATGAGCTAAACTCATCACTTTGCAAAAGCTCTATCGCTTTATTTTTAAAATCACTGATATTACTATCCTCTAAAATCATCTCAGCAGATAAAAAGTTTTTTAAAAAACCACGATAAATTGGGTCTTGCGATGTTTTTAAAAGAGGTGGACAAACGGTATCAAAAACGCCGTCGGTAAAAAGCGCAACTCCGCAGAAGTCCCCCTCAACTATTTCAAACTTATAATTTTCACTACAAGCTCGCAGAGGTATAACCTCATTATAGCTATCCCCTTTAGTTGCATGAGTTAGAAGAGAATATTTACCCTCACTATCAATAGCTAAAAGTCCACCGTCACCGATATGACCATAGATTATTCTTTTGCCGTTAAAAAGAGCAACTGTTAGAGTGGTATCGTAGTCACTTAAATCGTTACCTGAAATAGATGCTATCTGCTCTATATTGCGCAAAGCAATCAAAAAACCCTCGCGAATAAGATTAATCAGCAACTCTTCATCATCGCCATCAAGAGCATTTTTACAGTGGCTATAAACCGATTCTACAGCGGTATAAGAGCCTATCTGCGATAGTTTAGCACTTCCAACACCATCGGCAACAGCTGCAAAACAATACTGCTCACCCCTACAGGTAAGCGAATAATCTTGACAGACGGTACCGCTCTCATTATGGCTTCTGCCTTTTAGTGAAAAATAGTATCCGTCTATATTATTATTGACCCCATTCACTTGGAACAACCCTACTGCCTTCAGGCAGATTTTCATAGCTTACAGCATCGCCTGGTTTTGAGCGCGATTTAGCTGAAAGGCTGGTTGAAAGCCATTCGAATAATCCCGCAAAATTAAGGTTTGCATCGAGCTCGATAACTCTGTTTGTAAGACTTGTTAGGATATCTTTTTCATAACCAGAAACGCCAACAGCCCAAAGTTCAAGCTTTTTCTGTTTTTGCATATCGCAAACTCTTGCAAAAGCCGCTTCATAATCATCATTTGGAGCTCCGTCGGAAATCATAAAAATCCAAGGTCTATGGTATGGAACGCCAAGCTCTTTATACTGCCCCTTGCGACGCTCTAAAAGATCTATTGCAACATTCAGTCCAGCGCCCATAGAAGTCTGCCCATCTGCTATAATTCTCGGCACTTCCATATGAGTTATAGGAGTGAAATCTTGAATAACCTGAACATCGGTTGAAAATCCAACAACAGCTATATCAAGACCACGACAAAGAAGCTCATCTGCCATGCATTGAGTTCTAAACTGAGAGACAGCTGAGTTTAGTGCATCTATTGCATTTCCATTCTGCATTGAAGATGAACAGTCGAGCAGAAGGACACATGCGAGATGCTGATCATTTGGGGATGCGGGAGCTGCGCCATTATTTGCCATATAAACCTGTTGTTCCATATTGTTCTCCTTTTAACTTTGTATTTCGACTTTGATAATATAATTTTACTACTATTAGCAAAGTTTTGCAACTAATTTATTCTCGATAAATTTTAGCAAGTCCCCCCTCTGAGGTCTCTTTATATTTCGAGAATAGGTCAAGCCCTGTTTCATACATAGTTTTAACAACAACATCAAAAGAAATTTTCCCAAGATCGCTCAAAAACTCACTGATTAGAGCTGAATCGATAGCTCGAAGCGCCGCCACAGCATTCCGCTCAATACAGGGAATCTGAACTAAACCATCTATAGGGTCACAGGTAAGTCCTAATTGATGCTCCATAGCGACCTCTGCCGCATACTCTATTTTTTCTAAATCCATGCCCATAAGAAAGGCTGCTGCCGCCGCCGCCATTGAAGTTGCTGTGCCTATTTCCGCCTGACAGCCGCACTGCGCACCACTAATTGAAGCATTACTCTTAACAACATTGCCGATAACCCCAGCAACTGCAAGGGCGCGAATAAGCATAATTTCATCAAGATTATCTCTTTTCCAAAGGTAATAGAGAACAGCGGGTAAAACCCCACAGGCACCGCAGGTTGGCGCAGTAACAACAAGGCCACCAGAAGCACTCTCTTCAGAAGCCGCATAGGCATATGAGCAGAGTAGCCGTCGATATTTCACTTTTAAATCCGCATTCGGCTCGACCGAAGCATAAAGCTGTTTTGCTTTACGAGACAGTTTGATGCTTCCCGGCAAAATACCCTCCGCCTGCAGTCCCTCTTCTACTGATAGAAACATCGAATTTTTAATATCCTTTAGATATTCAAAAATATCATCACTATCGTAATCTATTACATATTGCCAAAGAGAAATCCCTCTCGTATTGCAATAGTTTTTAATCTCTGAAAAATTCTTCTCAGGATAAACTTGAATTGCCCTATCTTCAACTTCCCCATCTTTAACAATCTTGCCTCCGCCAACGCTTAGATAAACCTGTTCTGATTGTATTTCGTCATTTTTGTATGCATAGAAGACCATTGTATTTTGATGCGGTAGCTCTATTTTTTCAACATCAAAATTAATAACGGTTGCCTCTCCTAAAACGTCGGTTATCGCCTTATCTGTTAAATGACCTTTTCCAGTTTTAGCAAGTGAGCCGAAAAGAGTTACCGCAAAGCTATCAGCATCTTTATTATTTTGCAAAAAGTCAAATGCCGCAGTTGAAGGTCCCATAGTATGGCTACTTGAAGGACCGTTTCCTTTTTTGTATAGCTCTTTTAATGATTCCATAAACCAATCTCCCTATAAATAAATTGGCAGCTGAAAACTTTAAAAAGAATTCATCTGCCCAAAAACATTATTCAAATTTATGCATTTTCCATTTTTTGAAGATAAAATTCGTTCGGGGTGAGCTCTGTATTCTTTTTTGTGATATTCAAAAGAAGCTCTTCCGCCTTTGAAACTCCAACTTTCGCAATAGAATAATGCATCCATTTTCCAGCCTGACTTGCCGCAACAATCCCAGACTCAACTAAAATCTTCATATGATATGATAATGCAGACTGCTTTATATCAACAAGCTCTTGCAAAACACAAGCGCACTTGTCCCCATCTTGCAGATGTTTTAAAATTTGAACTCTTTTTTCATCACAAAGCGCCTTAAAAACACGTACTATATCATTATTTTCCACTATAAAACTCTCCACCTTTTATTGAATCATATAAATTTATTTTATGACAACAGCTAGCATTTGTCAATAATTTGATTGGTAAAATTATTATATCTTTCGTTACTTGCTTTATATATTATTCTCATTTATTTCTTAATTTTTTCATTGCATTTGCCCGAAAAAATAACGACAGAATCTCTGCCGTTATTTAAAATATTGCAGCCAATAGTTTAAATGTTTTTGTAAGTTAATATCTAACCATTTAAAATACTTTTAAGTTTCAGCGCTTTATCAAGGCTACCGCGCACCTTTAGTTTGCCGACAGTATAAGCAAAAACAGGGTCAATTTTTTTAGTAAGCAGCTTTTGCAGCGTATCAAAAGAGGCGATAAACTCAGCGTCACAATCGTTATAATCATATGGTTCGAGTTTTATAGAGCCATTATCAATCTCTGCATAAAATTTCCCTGCACCTTCGCCCACAATAGTGAACTGATAAACTAATCTTCCTTTAAATCCACTAACATCCAAACCGTCAACAATTTCATTTGCGTACTCAAAAATCTCTTCGTAAGTCATATGAAAATCTCCTTTAAATATTTTTTGGAAAAATGATTAAAATGCTTATTTAATTCTGATAGTAAATATTCGTACTTGAATGTTTGTTATAGTTTTTTGAATTTCGAATTAAAGAGAGCTCTGAAAAGTTTATAATGCCATCATTGTTAAGGTCACCGATTTCACCAATATCACTTAATTCCACCGTCTTGTTATAATTGCCTGAGTTTCGAATTTCAGCAAGATCTGAGAAATTAACATTACCATCCCCCGTAACATCGCCGTATGGGAGAGCTATAGTTTCGCTCTCACCCATCATTAGATTTTTACTGCTTTGGCTATAACCTAAAAGGTCAATATCTAAAATAACATCAACATGCTGATCTTTTGATAAAACTATTCTATAATTATCATTTTTTGGAACGTTTACCAAATTGATATCATCTTGCGATGTTGTGTATGTAAATTCTCGCTCGACTCTATAATCATCTAAATCGCTATCGAAATACTGAAGGGTTACTGTTGTCTGACTATCAACTGCGTCATCTGTCAAAAAGTTTCCATTTAGAGTTACGCCAGCTGGGTTATAACTTGATAGATATGCATCGATATTAGCCCCTCTACTGCTGCTTGGAGTATAGGATGTACCGTCATTTAAATTAACATACATCGCTGCACCGCATTTTAGATTAAACCCACTCGCAGCATAGTATGTTTGCACGTATGGTTCTATATGATAAGCAAACTCCTCACCGTTAAAACCATATGGTCCCGTCGCCTCTTTAGCCGCAAGAGCTATATAAAAGTCTCGCACTATATCCTCGGTGCGAACCACCTCTCCAACACTGTTTCCAACAAAATCGCCTAAAAATGCAACTGTATTCTCAGATGAAAGGGTTATGAATTGCGTATTATCTCCTGTCTCTGTGCGTATTCTAATTGTTTCCTCTAAATAATAATCTTGTAAGTAACTATAAAAATCAAGATAAAATTCATTGCCACCCGGATAATGGGTTCGCAAATACTGCGAAAACAGATAAACCATCGAGTAATTATCAACTTTTCCACTTTCCCAAAATGTCAGCGAAGCTCCTGCAGTATTAACCTTATCGTTAAAATGTTCTATCCTTTTGAAATTAGCCATTTCACCATATAGAAGATGAGTGGTACTTTCTGAAAATGCTTCATTTAAAAATGTTGGGATAAATATTCCGTATTGCTCAAGATTAACATAAGCAATAAGGTGCTGAAGCTCATGAAACAAAGTTGGGTAACATTGCTCAACACCGCTCACCATTCCCTGAGCTGAGTCTATATGTATCATATCCATCCCGTTTGAATAATAAATTTTCGGATTGTTCACAAACTGAAACTTATCATATAGATCTATACTGTAAAAGTATCCACCCATATATGCGCCACTTGGGTTTGTATCAGAGTCGTTTTCAACATCATAGCAGACTATAGCTACCTTCCCATCACCATCAGGATCACTTTCATCGTAATCAGTAAACGAAGCCAAACTTGCACTGCCATTAGAGTTACCATAGCTTGATTTAATTATCTCATACTTTGCATCAAACTCTAAAGCTATGCTCTCAGCTTGCTCTTTTGATATTGGATTATAATTAATATTTACAGGCGTCCAAACAGTTGCATACTCTGAAACTGCATGGCAGACGAAATCAACAGCGGTCATTTGGTAACTATCTGATATTGGTGGGATATTAACATATAACTCCTTTTCCTGACCAGCATAATACGCTACCGACCTATTACCCATATAACTCTCGAAAAATAAAGGAGTGCTATCTGCTACAGGCTCTACTAAATCAGCAGTCGCAATAACAGTATTTGGGTCGATAATTCCAATTCCGTTATCATCATAACCCATAAGATTGCTATTTGTTTCATCATGCGTCATATCTGCTGATAATGAAAAGCTTTGCAAACTTTGATTATCTCTCCAATCGGGAATTGCACCTGTATTTTGATATGTTGGTTCTCTTTCAACATAATCATTCAAGTCAGCATCATAGACGTATCTATCTAAGTATAAATCATCATTAACGATAACAACAAATCCGCTATCTTCATAGGGCGCTGAAATATCAACACTATTTTTGTAGCTTGCTTCTACCGTTTGAGTAAACACCGCAATAAACAAAAGCAAAAATAAGAAAACACTCCATTTTCTTACTATGACTTTACCCATAACAAAACACCCCACAATCTAAACACATTTTTATTAATTATACAATAATAAAATGTTTTAATCAACAAAATAACATTGCTATATCTTAACAAATTTTATATAATCAAATTGGTGATTATATGAAAAAAAATTCTGTAGAGCGAACGGTTTGCGCACAAGGCACGGATATAACCTACACACTAACTATAAAAAAGGTTAAAAACATCAATCTTCGCATAAACCGCGACAAAAAAATTTCAGTCAGTGCGAACAGGTATATTAAAAAAAGCGATATAGATGAATTCGTTATAAAAAATGCGGATTTTATCAAAAAAGCTTTTGATAGCTATATTGAAAACAAAAATTTAGGAAGCAAAGATCGTGAGTTTAATAATGGCGATATCATTATGATTTTTGGCAAGGCTCATTATTTAAAGGTTATATATGATGATAAAGCTTTTTGTGAGATTGTTGATAGCCAGGTTATTTTGCATACAGGCTGCTTTTCAAGTAGAGATAAGCGAGCTGCTATTTTTTATAGCTTTGTCGATAATCTGCTAATAGATATCGTAAAAACTATTTCTGATAGATATTTCCCAAAACTTAAAACCACTGATATGAAAATCCCGAAGTTCAAAATTCGAGATATGCGCTCTCGGTATGGTTCTTGCAAAAAAACCACTGGTGATATAACTATTAATCGCCAGATTATAGCTGCACCGCTATCTGCTATTTCATATCTTGTCTGCCATGAGCTGACCCATCTCGTTATCCCAAACCACAGCGCTGATTTTTATAAGGTGTTATCAAGTATCTACCCTGAATACAAAAAAGACCGTGTATTGCTTCGAAAATTTGGCACAGACCTTATATAGATACTCAAAACAAGCTTTATTTGAAAACTTATGTTAATCATACAAAAAGATGTGAATTATATAATTCACATCTTTTTATTTAGAAACAACCTATAGATATCCAAAATATCACAAGCTTATTTGTTGCAAATTTATTTCTACTTTGCTCTTTTTCGTTTTTTTGATTGTATCGCATATAGAGTTGGAACTATAACAAGTGTTAGGAAGGTTGAGAAGAGCAGTCCGAACAAAAGGACAGATGCCATCGGTGCTGTCATCGAGTCTCCTGAGATAATTAGCGGCACAAGTCCTATACAGGTGGTTATGCTCGATAACATAATCGGTCGAAACCTCTTATCAACAGCAGCTCCACAAGCATCATTCACACTGCTCCCCGCTCTTATTTCAGCATCCATCACTTCAATTAGCAGAATACTGTTGTTTACAACTATTCCAAATAGCGTTACAAGTCCAAGTAGTGCCATCGCTTGAATATCCATATCAAATATCCAGAGTCCAAAACCACTTCCAATAAAGCTTAACGGTATGCTAACAAGAATTACAAGTGGTTTTTTCATACTCTTAAACTGTATTAGTAGGATTAAATATATTATTATTATTGCAAAAAGTGCCGCAAATCCAAGAGAAGAAATCAAGCTCTTCATATTGCTAACTTCACCCTTACTCTCAATCTTTATATCGTCAATATCAAGGGTTTCGATAAAGTTCCAGAGGTCATTTTCAATATAAAGGGCATTATAGCCATCTTCAAGGTCGGCAAGCACTGAAACGGTATCATCTCCGTTATAGTGGTTTATCTGCAAAACTGCCGCCTCTTTCTCTATCGTTGCAAACTCTCTGAGCGGTATTGCCTGCCCCTGCGCATTTGTTATTATAAGATTTTGAAGCTCATCATATTCAAAAACATCTCCCTTTAAGATGATATCTGTATTCTCATCATCTATATAGATTTCACCAGCTTTTGCCCCCATGAGCGTTGTGTTTATCTGCTTTAATATTTCATATCGCGAGAGACCATTTATCGCAGCTGCCGCTGCATCAATTTCTACAACGCTCTGCACCCTCTCATCAACTCTATCATCTCGCACCCGCTGCACTCCATCGGTGTTTTCAAGTTCGGCTTTTAAGCTATCGGCTACCTCCAAAAGGCTATCATAATCATCCCCTGAAATCTCAAAGGCAATATCCGCGTCGGTCGGAAGCGAATATTCAAGTTGTCGAACTTCAAATGAAGCACCCTCAATCTCACTTTCCAATCGGCTCTCAATTTCATCAGATATAGCTAAAACTCCGCCGAGCTCATCTATCCTATCGCTATCAAGTTGCAAAACATATTGTCCTGCATTTTCAATTTCAGGAGTTGGTACTACCGTTAAAAAGAAACTCGGGAGTCCTTTTCCAATTCCATAGCTATAATTATCAATTCCATCGGTGCTCTCAATAATCTCATTTATCTCAACCGATATCTCAGAAGCGCTATCAAGACTTACCTCATCTGCATAAAACTCGATATATATAGTTGGTTTATCTGCCGCCGGGAAAAACTGCATACCGAGTTGCATAACAAGAAATGCAGCTATCCCAAGAGATAAAAACATAACGATAATAGCACTCGCTTTAAACTTAAGCGATAAAGATAGCAATTTTTTAAATATTCTTTTCACTATCGAGTTCTTTAAAGCGCGCTCGCTCTTCTCTGGTTTGAAGAATATAACCGTGAGCAGTGGCGTTATGCATATTGCAACGATATAGCTCGCTATTAGCGCCGTTATGACAACTGTCGGTATTGAGCCTGCTACCTTCCCGACAACACCCGGAACAAAATAAATAATCGAGAAAGTTACTATTGTTGTGAGCGTTGAGGTGAAAATTGGAACAGCGGTCTCACTTAGCGCTTTTTTAACTGCTAAAACTTTTTCTGTCCCTTTATTTAAATGGTACTGCACTGCCTCGCTAATAACTATTGCATTGTCAACGAGAATTCCAAGCGAAATTATCAGTGCCGCTATCGAGATAAAGTGGAACTGCTCACCTATAAGGTACATAACAATAAAGGTTGATAGAATAGAGAGCGGAAGCGCTACTGAAACAACTATACCATTTCGCAGATGGACACCTATCATAACAACTGCAACTATAAGCAAGATGCTCTGCAATAAATTCATAATAAATGAGTCGATAGAGTTTGAAATATCGCTTGGAGCAAATAAAATCTCATGGAAAACTATATCATCAGGGATATTATCTCTCTCTTCATCTATAACTCCCCGAAGCTCACTTCCAACGCTAACAGCATTCTCGCCCTCATAAAATTTACCGCTTAGAAGAATAGCAGACTCACCATCTTGCGAATAGTAATAATCTCCTACCTCTTCGATATAGACTTTTGAAATATCACCTAAGGTTATAACAGCTGTCGGTGTTGCACTCAAAACAAGATTCTCGATATCAGAAATATCCAAAAAAGCAGAAGATGTTAGAACATTTATCTCCTCTCCGTTATCCAATACCTCACCAGACGGTATCACGACTGATGAGGCTTGCAAAAATCCATAAACCGTCTCTATGCTTATTCCAAATTGCGATATAGCCGCCGTATCAACTTCAACAACAACTCTTTTCGGTCGCAGTCCACCTATATCAACACTCTCAACGCCAGAAACATCTAAAATGCTATCTTTAATATCTATTGCATATTCAAGCAGTTCTAAGTCATCATAATTTTCACCTGATAGAGAGATAATAAATTGGTTATCTGAAACAAGCTCGGTATTAACAACTGGACTTACTGCAATTTCCGGAAGCTCTGCCGAAACTTCATCTATCGTTCTTCGCAAATCTGTCTCAACATCGTCGATAGTATACTGCATATCATAAACTATCGTTATAATACTTGCGCTATTAATAGAAACCGACTCATAGTAGTCAATATAAAGAAGCTCAGCTACTGCGCTCTCGATGATATCGGTAACCTCGCGCTCGACCTGAGATGGCGATGCGCCGGGATAGATAGTTGTTATCGTTGCAGCTGCAACCCGCGTATCTGGGTTTTCCTGTTTTGGAATTGCAATATAGCTATAAATCCCAAAAATCACGACCGCAATAGCTGCAGTAAAGACGAACTTTTTATTTGCTATAAGTATATCAATTAATTTGTTAAACATATTACTCCTATTAAAACGTTTATTCCGTTTTTTTAGCTAAAATAGTGGCGAAAACTCTTGTATTTCTCAACTTTATTATAATAAAGTAAAAAAAAGTTGTCAAACTAATTTTGCAGTGATAAAATAATAAGCAAGAAATGTGAGGTGCAATATGAGAGATTACAGTAAAGAAGTTGAAAGCAGAGTTTCATTTATTAAAAACATTCTAAAAGATAGTGGTGCTACTGGTATCGTTTATGGCAATAGCGGAGGCAAGGATTGTTCTCTTGTTAGTATTCTCTGCAAAATGGCATGCGATAATACCGTCGGTGTTATTATGCCCTGCGGTTCAAAGAGAAATTACACCCTCGATACGGACGATGCAAATGAAGTTGCAGATAAGTTTAATATCGAAACAAGGACTGTTGACTTAACCCCTGTTAAAGAATCTTTTTTATCTGCTATTGATGGTATTACCGCTCTATCAGAAATGGGAGATGCCAATATAAACCCAAGACTTCGCATGAATACCCTTTATGCAATAGCCGCTTCAGAGAACAGACTTGTTGCAGGTACTGGAAACAGAAGTGAAGCTCATATGGGATACTTCACCAAATGGGGCGATGGCGCATACGACTTTAACGTTATCGCAGACCTCACCGTAACAGAAATATATGAATTTTTAGAGTATTTAGATGCACCAAAGTCGGTTATCGAAAAAGCTCCATCAGCTGCTTTATTTGAAGGTCAGACCGACGAGCAAGAGATGGGAATTAGCTACGCAAGCATTGATAAATACCTCCTTACTGGAGAGGTAACTGATAGCGATAAAGCTATAATTGATAAATTCCATAACAGAAGTCATCATAAGAGATGCATGCCAACAGTTTATAAATAAGCCCTAAAATTTAGTTGAAATTTATAGGTGTTTTATGCTTGAATATATGCGAGTAACTATTTTTGCTCTCGATACCGCAAATTATACTATCAGCTTTACCACCGAAAACGGTATTGTTTCTGTTTTCCTCGAAAATGCCCCGATATCACGAAGAGAAGATAAGGTTCATCCTCTCACAAAAGATGAGAGTATTTGCTTTCATGATAGAATTTTGGATATTGGCATATATAGCTGGGAGGATAAATATATCTCCACCGAAACTATCCTCGATGGCATAACTTGGAAGGTAAAGTATAAAGAATTTGGACTTGAGCTTAAAACCATTACGGGTGATAACGCTTTCCCAGACAACTGGAACGAGTTTGAAAAGCTCATTAATGATACTCGAGGTAAAGCCTTTAATGCTTTGCTAAAATTAAACTTTTAAAATACCGACAGAATATTCTGTCGGTATTTTTATTTCGCTATCCCCTTTTTATCTTCTCAATTATCCCCTTCTCAACTCTTGAGACCTGCGCTTGACTAATCCCTATCTTCTGAGCTGCATCTACTTGAGTTTTACCGTCTATAAATCGGGTTTTTAGTATCTCTCGCTCGCGCTTCGTTAGTCTTTTTAGGCTTTCTTTAAAAGAAATGCTCTCTATCCAATCTATTTCCGAAACTTTATCGCTCACCTGATCCATAATGAATGTACAGTCTCCATTATCGTTATAAACAGGTTCATTTAATGAAACAGGCTCCGATATTGCCTCTATTGCATAGACTATAAGCTCCCTCTCAATAGAGAGCTCTGCTGAAATTTCATCAATAGTCGGCTCTCTTCCAAGCGAATAGAGAAGCCGCTCTTTTGCCTGCATAGATTTATAGGCGATATCACGAACAGAACGACTCACCCTTATAGAGTTTGAATCCCTCAGATGCCTTCTTATTTCACCTATTATCATTGGAACTGCGTATGTCGAGAGCTGAACGCCATGCGAACTATCGAAATTTTCTATTGCCTTGATAAGCCCTATGCATCCTACCTGAAAAAGATCATCCATCTCTTCACCTCGCATAGAAAATCTCTGTACAACAGACAAAACAAGCTTTAAATTCCCATTCACAAGCTTGTTTCTCGCTTCTTTATCTCCATTTTGAACAAGTGCTAAAAGCTCTTCTTTTTCCTTTTTTGAGAGCACCTTTATCGTTGTTGTATTAACACCACTTATCTCAACTTTATTATACATAAAAACCCCCCAAATACTTTTTCTCAGCTTAGTATTGACGGGGGGGCTTTATCTAATCTAAATGGTAATATTTACAGTAATGCAAATGCAATAACTACCGCTCCAAGAATAATTCGGTAGTATCCGAATATTGTAAAGTCATGTTTCTTTACATATGAAACAAGTGTTTTTATTGATACAATCGAGACTATAAACGCGGTAACCATACCGGCTATTAACATGGCAAGCTCAAGAATTTCAAATGAAAATCCAAATGAAATGAGCTTTAGTGCAGAAGCTCCAAACATAACAGGAATCGCCATGAAAAAGGTAAATTCAGCGGCAACAACTCTCGATAGTCCTATCATTATTCCTGCAAGTATAGTCGCACCGCTTCGAGATGTCCCTGGAAAAACTGCGGCAATTAGCTGGAAAAAACCTATTATCATTGCCTGTTTGTAAGTGATATCATATACGCTATTCACCGAGCTTTTCGCATTTTTATTTCGTCGCTCTATCAAAATAAATGCTATACCGAATATTATAAGTGCTATGGCAACTGTTATTTCGTTGTAGAAATACTCATCTATCATATCATCAAAGAATATACCAACAACTGCTGCAGGTATGCATGCTGCGGCAATTTTTACCCACATAGAAAATATGTTTTTTTCAATAACCGGTGCGCCTTTTTTAAATTTAAATGGAAATATCTTATCCCAGTAGATAAAAACTACTGCAAATATCGCTCCAAGCTGAATTACCACATAAAACATCTCGAGAAAATCATCACTACCCGGAATACCAATCAACTCATTTAATAGTATCATATGTCCGGTACTTGATATCGGGAGCCATTCGGTAATTCCCTCAACTATCCCAAAAATAATTGCTATAATAACTGCGACCATCCCTATCTCCTCCTTTATAAAACTTTTTATCCATTTCCCCTGAAACGAAACATCAAGGGGGCGATTTTTATATCCCCTCCGCGGCGGTCGATGCCAAAACTTTAAATATCATTAACAGCCTAAAAAACATCTATATAATACCACAATATCTAAAAAAGGCAAAGCCGGAAGAATATTTTCCCCCGGCGCCTTTTTAAATTTCTCTGATTTGTCGAGAATTTATATTGCTTTTTCCAAGTCTTTTTTAAGTCTTTTAATAATTCGCTTTTCAAGTCTTGAAATGTATGATTGAGAAATCCCGATTATTGAAGCAACATCCTTCTGCGTCCGCTCGTTTCCATCAATTAGTCCAAAGCGGAGTTGCATAATTGTTTTTTCCCGTATATTAAGTTTATTAATCGCATCGTTTAATAATGACTTATCGACATCTTGTTCTATATTTTTATTCACTACATCACTATCTGAGCCTAAAATATCAGAGAGCAGCAGTTCATTTCCATCATGATCAACATTTAACGGCTCATCTATTGAGATATCATATCTTATCGTTGAAACTTTGCGCAGATGCATCAGTATCTCATTTTCAATGCACCTGGAAGCATATGTCGCAAGCTTTATTCCCCGCTCAGGGCTAAATGTTTTGACTGCTTTAATGAGTCCTATTGAGCCTATCGAGATTAAATCCTCAACATTAACCCCACTCGACTCAAACTTTTTCGCAATATATACAACAAGGCGAAGGTTATGGACAATAAGCTTTTCTCTGCAATCATTGTCCCCGTCTATAATTCTCTTAAATATCTTTTGTTCCTCTTCCACCGATAAAGGAGGTGGCAAAACCTCAGTTCCATTAATATAAAGAACTGTTCTGCGAATCCCGAATATTTTAACTATCCATTCAATTATCTTCATTTATTTACCTCCCGAGTATTTTTGGATTAAGCACCGAATCAAACGAAATATTATCAACCTTTGTAGGTACTAAAACAGCCTGAACAACCTTTTTTATTCCACGATATTCTACCGTTAAATCCTCGCACAACACCCCATACATAATTTCGTCCCCAAGCGGCGATGACGCAGGAATTAGTCTTTTTTTCTCATTCTCTATCTCATCCATCCCAAGCATTTTTTCACTGATAAGCACCACCCCTACTCCTGAAAAAGGGTCTGCAAGAGAGTTTCCAGTATCATAAAGTGAGCGCACCTCTATCTTTTTGCCTTTGAACTCAAATGATAGGTTGTAAATCGCTCCACTTTCTATGTTTGGCTTTGTTAAAAACTCAAATAAACTAAACCCAAAATAGGTAAATGTTGTTGTTATAAGAATTACTATAGGTGATACCGATATATATAAAAATGAATTGTTTATATGGATATTATCTGTATTAAAAAATAAAACCACCCCGATAAAAACCCCGATAAGCAGCAGATTTAAAACTAAAAAAACAATACTATTCTTTATAAACTCAGCTCTATCGCGAAACCCAAAAGATACAGCAACTATTATAGCTGTAAATAAAAATTTTATTATTAAAGATAGCAAAAATGAAACATTTAAAAAAAAGAAAAAAACCGATAGCGCTCCGCCAATAAGGCTTCCAAAGATAATATTTATTTTTTTCCTTTTTAGTGCTCTGTATTTATAGGTGGTAATTATTAGCAGAAGGGTTATGTAGCAGTTTAATATAAAGAGAATATCAATATATATAGTCATTTTCTTCACCCAACTTAATTTATCATTTTTTTAGAGGGGAAAATGTCAAAAAAAGGAGCGGATATAAAAAAACAGGAGGGGAAAATTAAACCAAGGAGGTTTATTATGAGCGATAAAGTTAATAATCCCGGCATAGAATATTCGCCGGTAGATAATGAAGTTTTCAACAAACACCAAGATGCAGTCAGTCAAACAAAGTCTTTGCTTGAAAAGGAAAAAAGGTATCAAAAGTATAAGTATAATTTTGAGAAACCTATAAATGTTGTACCACAAACGGCAGAACTGGCATCGCAGATGTATGTTGATGCGGTAAATCAGTCGGTTGTAAAAACCGATGCACTTATTGAAGAAGAGCGAGACTTTTCAGAAGAAAACAAAAAGTAATCAGTTGGGGCAGATATCTGCCCCTCTTTTTTTGTGAAATTTGATTAATTTAAATAAAAGTAGTATAATTAATAGTTCAGGCGCATTAAAATCTCAAATAGATATTCCAAAGGAGCATTATGTTTAAACTTTTAAATAAGCCTGTTGACCTAACAACGGGAAATCCCCTGCAAAAAATCATGCTATTTATGATTCCTATGCTTATCGGAAATATAGCTCAACAGCTCTATAATACTGTTGATAGCATTGTAGTTGGTAGATTTAGTGGAGATAATGCACTAGCGGCGGTCGGCTCTGCGGGTCCCATACTTAACCTATTAATTGTTTTCTTTATTGGTATTTCAGTTGGTACGAGTATTATGGTTTCTCAATACCTTGGAGCGCGTGACAATAAAAACCTCCGTGCATCAATAGAGTGTTGCATAATCCTCTGTCTTATTGCATCTGTTATCTTAACTGTTGTCTCTCCATTTATTATAATGCCACTACTAAATCTCTTGGGTACACCACAAACAATTATAGGCCAAAGTAATGATTATCTGATGATTATGATGGTTGGAAATATCGGCCTTGTGCTTTTCAATATTCTGACAGGTGTCCTTCGCGGACTTGGCGACTCTATTTCATCACTGAAATATCTTCTTGTTTCAACAGTTATTAATATCGTCTTAGACCTTGTTTTCGTCGCGTTATTTGACATGGGTGCTGCTGGTGTTGCCCTTGCAACGATTATAGCTCAGCTTATCTCTGGCCTTCTCTGTCTTCGCAAACTGCTTTTAATGAGAGAGCTTTTTATAATCAACTTGCGGCAAACAATCGCTAAAAAATACCATTATGCAATTTTGTTTAAACTCGGTCTTCCAGCGGGTATAACCCAGGTAATAATCTCACTTGCAATGATAATAGTCCAGTCACTTACAAACAGCTTTGGCGAGATGTTTATCGCTGCAAATGTTATAGTTATGCGTATAGATAGCTTTGCAATGATGCCAAATTTTTCTTTCGGAAACACAATGAGCACCTTCACTGCTCAAAATGTCGGCGCTGGGAATATGGATAGAGTTATAAACGGTGGTAAGAGAGGTACCTATCTTGCAACCGCTATCTCTATTGGGATAACGGCTATCCTCCTGATATTTGGAAGAGGTCTTATGGGTATATTCACCGAGACCGACGAGCTTGTTTCGCTTAGCATGAATTTGATGTACATATTGGCACCTGGATATATTGCAATGGCTATTTCTCAGTGTCTATCTGGAATAATAAGAGGTGCTGGAGATACGATGACTCCAATGTGGATATCTCTAATAACCTCTGTATTTATACGCGTTCCCCTTGCATATCTCCTCGTTCATTTAACAACAAGCGAATCCCATCCAAATGGCATAAGCGCGAGTATTTTCATCTCACTTGTCTCAAGTTGGGTAATTGGCGCTATCATAACGTTTATCTGTTACAAAAAAGGCAGTTGGAAAAGCAAGTCGGTAACTAATTCAAAGTAAATTTTATGCAATTTAGTCAAAAAAATTATTTTGTTTTCAAAAAACATCTTTTTTTGTACTAATCATTTCGATTTTAGAAAATTTTTCTTAAATAAATATATTGTTTTTACAACTCGTTTGCAGAGGATTTATATAAATTAAGTTTTTATCTATAATTACTATTGAATTGTCCGCAAAATTGAATTAAACTAATAATAATTGAAAAATGGGGGTAACTTTTTTGAATAACAAAAAAAACATGATTATAACTTTCTTGCTTCTTTTCACAGGTCTTGCATTCTTCGGTCTTACCGATAATATAAGAACAATTCTAATTCCTGTTATAAAAGATGAGTATGGTGCAAGTGACCAGATGCAAGGTACTGTTGTAGCAATGATTTCCGCAGGAGGCCTATTATCCGGTTTTTTATCAACATATCTGTTGCAGAGATATTCGATTAAAACTGTTGCATTAGCAGGACTTCTGTCGTTTGTATGTTCCCTTTTAGCTATAAGCCTTACAGACACTTTCTTTATGACATATGTCGGATTTACTACCTTTCGTGTAACATATAATATCTATCAACAGTCGCTAAACGGTATTGCATCAAGGTTTGGCAAAAGAGCAGGTAAAATGCTCACCTTCACGCATTTTTCATACGGCGTTGGTTCTATTGCAGGACCCGTTGTTTGTAGGTATCTTATTAATGATTTAGGATTTGAATGGAGACATGTTTTCCCACTGACTTCAGTTATATTTATAATTCCAATAGTTCTTGCTATCCTTTACAAAGATGATGTCAAAACAATTGGTAGCAAAACTAAATTCGAAACACTTACATATAAACAAGCCTTTTCAACACCAGCTATTCCACTACTTGCTTTATTTGGAACATTTATGGGCAATGTTGAGATGGCAGTAATTCAATGGGGACCTCTACATTTCCAAAATGCATACGGAGTTGATCCATTAGCAACAGGAGCTTCAATAATTTCTGTATTCTTTATATTTTTTACTATATCAAGGCTCGTTGGTAGTTTTATTATCGATAAAATAGGATATATCAGATATGAGTATATCTCGATGATAGGCTCGCTAACAATGCTAACTATTGGTATAGTCCTTGGCGCAGACGGATTATGGATTTTTGCTTTTTCAGGTATATTTGTTGGCGGAACATTCCCGGGTTACTTAGCTATTATAACCGATGCATTTAGAAACACCTCAGCTATTGCACTTAGCATGACTATGTCGTTTTCTGGAATATTGTCCGTTGGTCTTCAATATTTAGTTGGTCTTGCAAACGAACATTTTGGCCCAACAACCGGTTTCCCATTAACTATATTCTATGGCTATTGCTCACTCATACCACTTACAATCTTCACAATTTATCGCAGACGCTTGAAGAAAAGAGAGGAGGAAGAACGTTGCAAATTGACGCTTTCACAAGCGGAGTCAGAGCAGGCGGATTAACAAACAAGATTGATATTAAAATACTTTTATGCTACCTTTTATCAAATCTTGATGCTCCGGTTTTAGAAGATCATTTAGTTGAAGCTATAACTGAGCGAGAACTAATCAACTACTTTGAGCTAAAATCAGGACTTTCGCAACTCATTGAACTCTCACACATAGATAAATCTTTCGATGAAAATGAGAGAACACTCCTTGCTATAACAGATAGCGGCAGACGCAGCGCTCATGACCTCTCCGTTAATATCCCTAAAACAGTCCGCGATCAAGCGCTAAAAGGTGTTGTCGATATTGTTACGAGATCAAGACTTTGTAGCGAGAACAAAGTTGTTATCAAAAAAGTGCACGGTGGATTTTTAGTTCGTTGCAGCGTTTTAAGCTGTGAGTCACCGATACTTAAAACTGAGGTTTTCGTCACGAATATTTTGCAAGCCGAAATAATTAAAGCAAGTTTCCAAAATGATCCGCTTAAATTTTATCGAAACTCAATAAAGCTCTTACTTGGAGACGAAATATAAATAAACCCCTTTTAGGGGTTTATTTTTTTGCATATTTTTTTATTTTTTGAGTAGTCATTACTGTGGTGATTTAAATGAACGCTAATAACAGTATTCTTCTCTTATCTCTCGGCGCTGGCCTATCTACCTGCATAGGTTTTTTTGTATTGTTTTTGCCAATAAATAAAACCGAAAAAACTGTCAATTTTTGTCTGCTACTTTGTGCAAGCGTTATGATAACTGTCTCGCTAACTGAGCTTTTAGCTGAGGCAACAAGTCATGCTACTGCTATATTTCAAGGGATTTTTCCATATTTTTTCGTAGTAGTGCTTATAGTTTTAATTACATCAATCTTCTTCTTTATCTTTCGAGATAATAAAGCTCGAGACTACAAAAAAATAGGGCTAATTTCATTTATAGGGGTTATTCTTCATAATTTCCCAGAAGGAATCGTAACATTTATGTCTGGCAGTGTTGATTACAATATGGGAATTCAAATAGCTCTCGCTATTGCACTGCACAATATACCTGAAGGGATAGCCATTGCTATTCCCGTCTATAAGGGAACAAATAGCAAGCTCAAAGCTTTTGGATACACTTTAGTTGCTGGCCTCGCAGAGCCTCTTGGTGCGCTACTCGCTATGCAGATGCTAAAAGAGTATATAACTCCCCTCATACTCTCTATTGCTTTTATATTGTGCGCATCTGTTATGCTTTATCTATCTTTTAAAGAGCTATTGCCGCAAGCTTTAAAGGATAGTCCAAAAATAATTCTAACCCCTATAATGATTGGTATAATTATCATATATCTAACAGGGTATATATTTGGATAATTTAAAAAAATCTATCCAGAATAATATCAAGAAGGAGGAGTAGATATTATGAATTTTGAAAATGCCAACTCATCTATAGAATGCACAGTTAATAACTGCAAACACCATTGTACAGAACAAAACTATTGCAGCCTTTCGAAAATTTTAATTGGAACTCATGAATCAAACCCTACCCAAAAAGAGTGTACCGATTGCAAGAGTTTTGAATGTTGTTAGCAAAATAATATCTGCGGCTATAAGCCGCACTTTTTTTATGTTGCATTCTATTTAATTGACTTAACTGCGATGTAGGTATATAATTAAAGTTAACATTATTTTTTAGCTATACCCTGTTATAATCAGCAAAGACACTCATTAAATTATATTTATAAATTTTATTATACTTCCCTCTCGCCGCTATACTATGTCGGATAGATGACTAATAATGGTATAGTGTTAAATTATGCAAATAATGCTAAAAATATGAAATGAGTTGACTAAATGCAATTTATCAAACGTCTATATGACCCGACAACTTTCCTTAAAAAAGTTAAAGCTGTTGGGGATATTCCTAAAACTCGCGATATTTATCTAAAAACCGTTAAAACAGCATGGCCATCTGTTTTGGAAGCGGTACTTCTAAGCCTTGTTTCTATTGTTGATACTATAATGGTCGGAACACTTGGTGACGCAGCTATTGCTGCAGTCGGGCTTACAACTCAACCAAAATTTTTAGGACTTGCTGTTTTCATGGCAACTTCAATGGGTGTTCTTGCAATTATTTCAAGGCGAAAAGGTGAGGGTAAGCGGAAAGAGGCAAATGCGATTTTAAAGCAAGTTTTGCTTGCAGTCTCTGCTATTGCTATTGCTATATCTGCTATATCAATTATATTTGCACCAGAAATTATGAGCCTTGCAGGTGCTAACGAAGACACCCTTGCGATGAGCACAACCTTCTTTAGATATGTTGCCGCAGGATTTTTATTTAATGCTATAACCCTTGTTATCTGTGCTGCTCAGCGAGGTATTGGAAACACAAAAGTCGCTATGATTACAAATACTGTTGCAAATCTTGTAAATGTTGTTTTAAACTATCTTCTTATCGGCGGAAACCTCGGATTTCCTCGAATGGAAATCGCTGGTGCCGCCCTCGCTACCACTATCGGAAGTGGCGTTGCATGCATACTTGCAATCGGCTCGCTTTTAAATAAAAACAACTTTCTATACATAAATCTAAAAGAAAAGCTATTTGTTAAAGTTGAGGGGATGGGTAACCTCATAAAAGTTGCACTATCTGCAGGCGTTGAGCAGATTTGTATGAGAATTGGATTTATATCCTTTGCCTTGATTATAGCAAACCTCGGCACCCTTGATTTCGCAACTCATCAGATAGTTATGAATATAACCTTTCTCAGCTTTTCATTTGGCGATGGCCTTTCAAATGCCGCTTCTTCGCTTATTGGACGCAGTTTAGGAGAAAAACGTCCTGACCTTGCTATTATCTATGGCAAGGCGGCACAAAGGATAGCAATGCCTATTTGCATAATACTATGCATTATCTTCTCAACCTGCGGAACACTAATAATAGATCTATTCTCAGACGATAGCTATGTTATCCATCTCGGCGGAATTATTATGAACTTAAATGGACTAATTGTTCTCCTTCAGATAAACCATATTATCCTCTCAGGATGCCTTCGCGGCGCTGGTGATACCCGGTATACAGCTTTTATATCATTTGTATCGATAACTATTATCCGTCCGATACTCGCTTACATATTATGTTACCCCTTAGGACTTGGGCTTTTTGGGGCATGGGTCGGTATGATGTTTGACCAGGTTTGTAGATTTGCCCTCTCTTCAACCAGATATGCAAGTGCTAAATGGATAAAATTATCTCTATAAGGAAAAAACTATGTCTTCAAAATTGTATGATAAAATTTATGAAATAGTTGAGCAGATACCCAAAGGAAAAGTTACAAACTACGGAACAATTGCAATGCTTTGCGGAAACCCTAAAGCTTCGAGAGCGGTGGGTTTTGCCCTCCACCAGAACCCAAAACCCGGTATAATCCCCTGTCATCGAGTGGTATTTAAAGATGGCAGTTTATGCACTGGATTTGCCTTTGGTGGCTTTGATGCACAAAAGAAGCTTCTTTTAGATGAAGGCGTTCATTTTTTACCCGATGGACGAGTTGATTTAAAATCAAGCGGCTGGCTAATATCCGATTAGTAAACAGATAAAAAGACCTCTTTTTCAGAATGAAGACAGAGGTCTTTTTTATTTTTTCTATTGACTTGCATTTAAATAAATGATAAGATATGCGAATAATTTTAAAAGGAGGTTTTTAAATGAACATCAAACTCATTTTACCGACAGTAAAAGACAAACAGCAAATACTCGATTACAAAGACGACTTTATTCGCAATGGCGATAGCTTGGATGGGTGCGCAGGGCTTGATAAGGCAGAAACTTTTGAAGAATGGTTTGATGCATTTTCAGATAACCTCTCTGAGGAAACTGTTCGAGAGGGCCTTGTCCCTGCAACAACATTTTTAGCGGTCGATGAAAACGAAAATCTTCTTGGAATGATAGATATCCGCCATCGGCTAAATGATTATCTATTGAATTTTGGCGGACATATTGGTTATAGCGTTTTAAAAGCCCATAGAAGAAAAGGAATTGCTACTAAAATGCTCTCCCTCGCCCTTGATGAATGCATAAAGCTCGGTATAACAAAGGTTCTGATCACCTGTGATAAAAATAATATAGCTTCAGCAAAAACAATTGAAAGAAATAACGGTATTCTTGAAAATGAAGTTGAAAATAACGACCGAATAACAAAGCGATATTGGATAAATTTATAATAAAAATAGCGACGTTTTCACGTCGCTGTTTTTTTATTATATTTATTATTTGCTATAAAATTTGCACATCTCAACTAACATATCTTTAAAGAGGTCTTTATTCGCTTCCATTCCAACATAGCAATTTGGCTCTTTTCCACTTGTATCATCAAGATCACAAACAGTCTCACCCATATTGTCAGCTTCCATATCATCCTCAACATAAGCATAATGTTTTTCAAATCTCAATACATCAGGATTCATAATAGCTGCAACTGCAAGTGCATCATGGATAACATTTGAGTCAGAACCATTTGCAAAAGCATTATTCTGAGAGAATTTCGATAGTTCTTTAACAAGGTATGAATCTCCACCCTCGCATATAGCTACCATCTCATCAAAATCCTCTGATGTTAGTGCCGCTGAATGGGTTGAGTTTAAACCAACCATATAAACTTCAAATTTCTCGAAAACTATCGCTGCCGCATGTGGGTCTACCCAGATATTAAACTCAGCTTTTCTGTTTCCACCCTCGCTCTTAACGTTTCCATATGTTCCGCCGCCCATTATAACAAACTGCTTTATTATTTTCGGAAGATCTGGATACTTCTCAACAGCTTTAGCTATATTAGTTAGAGGTCCAACAGCAAATAGGATAAGTTCGCCGTTTGCAGCAACAGCCTCTTCGTAAATAACATCCCAAGCTTCTTTTTCATCATATTTTTTTGTAACTTCTGGGAAAACAACCGATCCAACACCGCTATCACCATGAGTTGAGGAAGCCTCTCTTACATAGTCTCTAACAAGTGGTCTGTTTGCGCCAAGTCCAACTCTACAGTCGATATTTAAAATATCAGCAAGTGCAAGAGCGTTTCTTGATGTCTTCTCAAAGATAACGTTTCCAGCAACAGGTGTTATAGCCTTGATATCAAATCCCTCGTAAGAATTTGCAAGCGCTATTGCATAAGCATCATCCACACCGGGATCACAGTCGATTATAATAGGTATTTTTTTCATATTAGTTTCTCCTCCGTGATTTTTAATTATATTTTATACGATTTACTTATAAAATGCAAAGCATTTTTTGAGCAATTCACCGTATCTTTCAATATATGCTTTCATAGCAACTTCGCCATTAGCCTCTTTTCCCCATGTGCCATTTATATCGCAAACAGTCCGCCCAAAATTTGTTTTGCTTTTGGTCTCAACGTCCATATAGCATCTTGTGAAATCCATAATTTCTGGATCGATTAACGCTGCAACTGTTGCGGCATCAGGCATACCGGGATAGCTTTTAAATCCTCGTCTCTCGCAGTTTCCAAGCGAGAAGTTATAGACAGCTTCAACAGCCTCACGCACCCTAAAATCGAAATCCGTTACCTCTTTAAACATCTCCGGTCTTATCTGCATCTGCGCAACTGCATTTAGCCCCACCATTTTTATATTGCGAAGTCCGCTCCTAAAAACAATAGCCGCCGCATGAGGGTCAGCCCAGATATTAAATTCACCATGCGCTGAATGGTTTCCCGCCGTCGCGCTGCCGCCCATTATGGTAACCTTACCCAGCATATTTACGATATCGGGGTATTTTAGTATTGTTATCGCTATGTTCGTTAGCGGGCCTACTGCTATAAGATGAAGCTTTCCATCTGCCGCTTTTGCTTCTTTATATATAGCATCCCATGCAAAAATATCTGCAAAGTCCTTTTTTGCTTTTGGCAGTTTTAATGGACCGAGTCCACTCTCTCCGTGAACTGCTCCGGCATTCTCAGGGGCAATAAATAAAGGTTTTTTAGCTCCATGTGTTACATATGCATCTATACCCAAAAACTCAACGATATCACGGGCATTATTCGCAACCTTATCATAGCTTTGATTTCCAGCAACAGGCGTTACTGCCTTAATATCAAACATCTGGCTGCCATGAAGCAACACCATCGCAAAAAAATCATCTATGCCGGGATCGGTATCGAAAACAACAGGTTCTCTATAGCTCATATTACTCTCCTCCTCTTACCCAAGTTTTTTAAATGCATCAGTCAACATCGAAACAAACTTTTCTCTATTCACCTCAACAACAACATCAACATTTTTAATCTTTTCATCGTAATCTCTGAAATCTGTAACAGTACAGCCGCGTGTTTTAGCACCTGACAAATCTATCTCAACGTTTCGATGCTCTGTTATATAGATATCGGGGTCTATTACCCATGCAACTGCATTTGCATCGTGGATTGGAATTGGTATATTCTTATCTTTTCTTTGCATTGTGTAAGCATCCATTAACTCGGCTGCAAATCTCCCACCAATTGAAAGCTCTCTCCAACTTTCAATATCATTTTGAGTTATGTGAGCCATTCGGGTCGTACAGATACCGTGCATAGTTATCGGGATACCACTTCGAAAAACTATATCGGCAGCCTCAGGGTCTTGCCATATATTAAATTCAGCCATAGGCGTTATATTTCCATAATAAGCACCACCGCCCATAAGAGAAATGCGCTCGATATTATCCAGAACTTCAGGATATGTTAAGAAAAGAATAGCTATATTTGTCAGAGGTCCACATGGGATAAGTGTTACCTTTTCTTTGCTGCTTAAAATCTTCTCTGCTAAAAATTCATAGCAGTTTTTACCTACTGGTTTTATTTTTGAACTATTTAAATCATAACCATCTGCTTCGTTTTTATCAGTACTCTTGATATAAGGCGCAAGGTCCGCAAACATAGGTTTTGCAGCGCCAACCGCAACAGGTGTATCAGCACCCAAAACCTCTAAAACTTTAATGGCATTTTCAGTTGTTTTCGTGAGCGTTTGATTACCGCCGACTATTGAAATAGCCAGTATATCAAGTTTATCACTTGCCTTTGCAAGCATTATCGCTATCGCATCGTCGTGCCCTGGGTCGCAGTCTATTATAACCGGTATTTTTTTATTCATCTCGCCACCACCTAACTATAGTATTTCATCATTTTTTTGATGAGTTCGCGATATTTCTCTTTATCGACAGACATTATAACAGAAGTGTTTGGCTCTTTTCCAAGAACATTGTTAAAATCAACTATCGTCTGCCCAAGTGCCATTTTGCTTTGGCATTCAACCTCAACATAGTAATCCTTATAGACTGCCATGTCAGGGTCTATCATCGTTGCAAGAGTTATACAGTCGTGATAAGGCTCACTTCCTCTAAAGGTCGCAATCTCACTCACCGCTTCTTTTATATCATCTCTGCAGACTGATGCATATTCGATAGTTTCTTTAAATTCAAGTGGCGCGTATGCCGTTGCATTAAGTCCGCACATAACTATCGGTATCCCTGATTTAAAAACAACTTCAGCCGCATGCGGGTCATGGTAGATATTCGCTTCACCATATGCATTGCAGTTTCCAGCAGCAGTGCTACCGCCCATTATCGTTATCTTTTTTATCATCTTTGTTATTTCAGGGTATTTTAGTATTGCGAGCGCAATATTCGTAAGCGGGCCTATCGGCACTATCTCAAGCTCTCCGCCGCAAAGCTTTGCTTCATCATATATAACATCCCAAGCCTTCTTTGCAACCGCTTCTTTTGGAGATTTTGGAAGTTCGGTATTTCCAAGCCCTGTCGGACCATGGACATCAACCTTCTCAAACTCAAACATCAAAGCGCGAACACTGCCCACTGCAACTTTTGTTTCCAAGTTAAAGAAATGCTCAATATTTAAGGCATTTTTAACAACAGTTTCAAGCGAGCTGTTTCCACCGATACAAGTAATTGCGCGCAAATCAAATATATCTCTGTTAGCTCCTGCGAGCATCAAACAGAAAAAATCGTCAATTCCAGGATCTGTATCTATAATTATTGGTCTTCTGTTCATCATTTCACCCCTATTTTATTATCGAAACAGTTTCGTTGATTATTTCTATAAATTTTTCTCTATCTATGTCCATGCCAATAGTAACAGCACCATCTCCAGGAGCATATGTGCGCATATCTATAACTGTTGTCCCAAGAGTTAGCTCACCATCGCAATCTATCACAACATCTCTCTTAATGCAGCTAAAAATCTCAGGGTTTGTTAGATAAGCTACCGCAACAGGGTCATGCAAAGGGACAAGCTCTCTTCCAAATCCTTTGTGGTATTCAGAGAAAAAGTCGAGAATATCAGCTATAAATATACCGCTCTTTGTATTAGTATCGCGAAGAGAGTTCCATTCACTCTCTAATATTCCAGCTTTATAGGTTATGTCAAGCCCATGCATCGCTATTTCAATACCGCTTTTAAATACGATATCCGCAGCTTCAGGGTCTTCCCATATATTAAACTCAGATGTTGGTGTTCTGTTGCCTCTAAATATAGCTCCACCCATTATCGAGATTTTATCTATCTTCTCAATTAAATTCGGATGTGCAAGAATTAAAATCGCAATATTAGTTAGAGGGCCAAGAGCTGCTATGGTTGTCTTCCCTTCATTTTCAGAGATGATTTTTGCCATAAGCGAGACAGCCGACATATCAGAAATAGCAGTTTTGGGGTCATCTAAAACAGGACCATCCATTCCGGTTTCGCCATGCGCATAAGGTGCTACTTTAAGCTCCCTCATCATAGGGCCTTTTGCTCCCGCCGCAACAGGGAACTCAAATCCAAAATGTTCTTTGATTTTAAGAGAGTTGATAATACATTTCTCAAGTGTTTGGTTTCCACCAACAACAGTTACTGCAGCTAAATCAATTTTAGGAGATGCCATCGCCATTAAAATAGCTATCGCGTCATCATGACCAGGATCACAATCTATTATTAGTTTCATTTTTTCAGCCATCTAAACCATCCTTTCGTTTACAACAATAATACAATTATATAGTAAAGATTTTTTTATTTCAATCAAACTCTTTTTTTTCAGTTTAATAAACAAAAGATAAATTATTAATTGTGAAATATTACCATAACTTTTATCCAAAAGTGTTTTTTTGTATTAATTTTAAAAATATATTGATTAAAACTTCTTTAAATAAACGTTTTATTTAGCTTAATTAGCGATGGGTAATTCATTGTATTAATAGAGTTATTTCCAAACAATTAGATAATATTTCTTAGCTATATATTTAGGGTAACAAAAAAGGACTTGAAGTCACCTCCAAGTCCTGTAATTACTATCAATAAAAAATTAATATCTTATTTTGACAAAACTATTATCCTCTGTAAACGTTTTGAAATTATAGAGAATTAAAGCTTTATCTATCCCCTCTTGCGCAATATAATCCGATAGCGTTAGGTTGAAGAACCTAAAATCAACAATATGAATTTCAGAAAAATTTTGTGCAAGTAGCGGTATCATTATATTTGCATATGAGTCTTTTATTACAAGAAGTTTGCTACCATCGCGAACATCCGGGTTTTCAACGATACATAACGAATTGTTTCCATAGAGATAACCGCCATATTTATCCATCTGAGATAGCGCATCGTAATCATAAACGCCACTATATACGTTATCTCCTATCGTAGTGACAAGCGATTTATCGTCGTAAACGGTAAAATCATCGGATACTGCAAAAGCATTTTTCGATTTGAAATAATAAGTTCCAAGGAAACCATCTGTATTTGTTGTTTCAAGGGTTGAGAGCTCTGCAGCTTCTACTGAAAGTTCCTCTGCTATTGCTTTATATGCTATATATGCCCCCTCTATAGTCCAGTGATGGTCGTTTCTAAAATATAGATATTCGTCGCTACTCTCTAAAAGTGGTGAAACCACATCGACAGTATTAATATTCTCAAGGTATGAAAACGGGGAGAAATTCTGGATATATGCAGGCATTAAATCGCTCTTCACAGCATAAGAATTCGGAATAATACTCACTACCGCTTCACCATCAAAACTTAAAAGAAACTCATCAAGCGCCTCACTGCTCTTTGCTATCTGCTCAGTATCGGCATCGGTGAATTTATCAAACATATAATTCTCACCGCCATATAAAACACCGTTGTTCTCTATCTTACCAAGCACCCGCTCGGTTATTGATTTAAGCGAAATCCATTCATCTCGCATGACAAACTGATCATTTACATACTCTTCATAGTCAAGGGTATATTCATTGGCAATAAGCGCTTCAACGCTAAAACTCGGACTCTGCTTTAGAACTTTATTTTCAAGCTCTGAGAAATCCCTATCTGCACTCGCAAGGTCGAGTATGAAAATTGTAGCCATGAGAGTTGTTATTATAATAAGAAGTGAGTATCTATTAATAAACTTTAAAAAAACTTTCATATCTCCTCCTAAAATCTAAAATACAAAAATGGGTTGTAGGTTGAGTCAACAAGATATGCTATGCAGATTAGAAGCAGCGCTGTATAGACTATATTTGAAACCCATATCGCAACTCCCCCTTTGAGTTTACTATAATAGTTTGGTATGAGTGGAGTTGAGAAAACTATACATGCTATGAGAGTTATCCCATAATTTGATAGGTAGTATAGTACCTCACTGTCAAACTTAAATGAGAATAGGGCTGTGAAATAAACTCCCATCTGCGATAGGTCGGTTATAGAAAATAAAACCCAACCGATAAGGAGAAAGAAAATAACATATATATGCGAAATAACTTTGTGTTTCTTTAAAAAATCTCCGATAAAGAATTTTTCAAGAACAAGTAGGACAAAGAACATAAGTCCCCAGAAGATAAAGTTCCAGTCTGCTCCATGCCAAAATCCAGTTAAAAACCAAACAACAAACAGATTAAATATATGCCTACCTACCGATACCCTGTTCCCACCAAGCGGTATATAAACATATTCTCGAAACCATGACCCAAGCGTCATATGCCAGCGTCGCCAAAATTCGGTAATTGAACCCGAAATATATGGGAAGTTGAAGTTTTGGGGGAAATTGAACCCGAGGATTTTTCCAAGTCCTATTGCCATTAGTGAATAACCTGAAAAATCAAAGTAGATTTGGAATGCAAATCCCAAAATTGAGAGCCATGCCTGCGGCATAGAAAGATTAGAAAATCCTATTACCGAAGCCTCGTCCCACAACATACCGATAGAATTCGCAAGTAAAACTTTTGAAGATAGACCCAAAATAAATATTTTGACTCCACTCTCTATCATATCAAGGTCAATTTTTCTGCTTTTGAGCTCTCGGTTAATGTCGGTGTATCGAACTATAGGACCTGCGATAAGTTGCGGGAATAGGCAGACGAATGCACCGAAATTTATAATATTTCGCTCAGGCTCTACAACGCCACGATAGACGTCGATTGTGTATGACATTGTTTGGAATGTATAAAAGGATATGCCAAGCGGCAGAACAAACTGCGGCACAGGAATACCCGCCCCGAAGATTAAATTTATATTTGTTGTGAAAAATGGAGTATATTTGAAGAAGAAGAGCATACCAAGGTTGAAAAGCACCGAAATAATCAGGAAAATCCTCTTCTTTGATTTAAATTTAACTATCGACAGCGAGCAGAAATAATCAACCACAATAGAAGCTATCATGATTGGAAAATACCGCACCTCGCCCCAACTATAAAAAATTATGCTTAAAATAAGCAGTGTGAAGTTTTTTATTTTGCGCGGCGAAACAAAATATAAAAGCATCGCTATTGGCAAAAACCTAAACAAAAAAAGTATACTCGAAAAAACCATATATTTTTATCCCTCTAATAATTTTAGGAGGTGCATAAACACCTCCTATCTATTATATAACAATTTTCTTGTTATTTAAAGGATTCCATAAAAATTTCATTAGCAGCGTCTATTCCTGCTGTTGGGTTTTCAGGGTCGTTTTGGTCAAGAACCATTACAAGGAAAACAAAATTGCCATTTGTTATAACCTCTGCAGCATCGATTTTTGCTATATCGTTTGGAAGATAAGCGCTCGATTTAAGGTCTTCGACAAACTTTTCAAGCGACTCTTTAACGCTATCAACCATTCCCTCTTTAGCTTCAACTAAAACAACAACATCTGTTCCTGGCATCATCATCGACATATATGCTGAATAATCTTCATACATTGTTTCATCGATATATAATACATCTTTAAAAGAAGTTGCATCTATTTCACCAGGCATAGTAAGCGGATACGCTTCCATAACATCTTCAACAACACTCTGAACTGTGTAATCATCTTTTAGCTCTATTGCAGCCTCTCCACCGCCGCAACCAACAAGACCTACCATCATAACTAAAACCATTATTAAACTTATAATTTTTTTCATTTCATTTCTCCTAAACTCTTTTGGGAATTATTCCCTTATACTGTTTATATTTTAAGTGTAATACAAAATCAATAATGTTTCAAGAAAAACTTAAAATCGCTATCTTAAATAAATTATTTCCAAATTTAAGCAATTTTATGTATTTAATACTAAAAATAATTTGTATTTTCTAACTCTATATGCTAAACTGAAAATAATATTTCCTATTAATACTCAAATAAATTTTAGGAGAACTTATGCCTTTATATATTATTTTATTTATAGTTGGCGCAGTTATCATAATAAAATCAGGCGATGTCTTTGTTGATAGCGCAAGATATATCTCTACTGCAACAGGTATACCGCGTGTCGTTATAGGGGCTACTATCGTAAGCCTTGCAACAACAACACCCGAAATATTCGTCTCACTTATGGCAACCTCAAACGGCTCATATGACCTTGCTGTTGGAAATTGCATTGGCTCACTTATCTGCAACATTTCACTTATTTTAGCAACAACAATGATTATATCTCCACCTAAAATTAACGATAAATCATTTAAAATTAAGATACTTATTCTCCTATCAGTTACTGTTTTGCTTTTTATTGTTATTTATGACAGCAAAGTTTCTGTTTTTGAAGCCGCTATCCTTTTCGCCTTTTTCCTCCTCTTCACTATCATCTCGATAATAAGTGGAAAAGAGGAAATGGAAGAGTTTTCGCAAAATAATAAAAAGGTAAACAAAGCACTTTCAAAAAACATAATATTATTTATTATCGGTGCTGCTGGGGTAGTTATAGGCTCGCGGTTACTTGTCGATAATGCAACGCAGATAGCACGCTCTCTTAATATCTCTGAAGCTTTCATAGGCCTTACGATAGTAGCCCTTGGCACCTCACTCCCTGAATATATAACAACAATCACTTCGCTCATAAAAAAAGAGAGCAGTCTTGGCGTTGGAAATATAATAGGCGCAAACCTCTTAAATTCAACACTAATACTGCCTCTATCTTCTTTTATTTCAAATGGTGGCCTTACCGTTTCAGAGCGAACATTTAGCTACGACCTTCCGATAACACTTATAATAACTGCAATAGCTTTTGTACCGCCACTAATTAAGGGACGGTTTAATAAAATAGGTGGCATTGTCCTTCTTTTAATCTACGGCTACTATATCTTTTCACTAACAGCTATTTAAACTGCCTTAAATAGCTGCTTGTTGTCTTCAAAATAGCAGTTTATCTCCCCCCTACCTACAAGGTAGGCAAGATATGAACGAAGGGTCGTCATGCATGTTGTATACTGCAATATATCTAAATTAAGATTATATCTGTCAAACAAGTTTTTTAATATTTCATCGATATTAAGAGCAGTTTGGCAGATATTTTTTATAGATGCAATCATTTCTTCAATGCTCTGGATATTTATATCAACTACCCCATTAATATCATCTACTGCATCGCCGTGCGACGGGATAAATAGCGCTCCATCAAGCTCTTTGGCTTTTTGCAGACTATTTAAATGGCTTTTTATATCGCATAGATGAATAATTTTATACTTTGATATAATCTTTTCCTCAACATATAAGTCCCCAAGACAAAAAACTTTGCCCGGTAGCTCAAAAACAGCCATATCAAGCGAATGTCCGGGAAAACTATGCCTAATTATGCCTTGCGGCAGAGTATCGACAAATCTTGTTTGATCTTCTGATAGAAAAAACTTATTAAGCTGACTTTTAAGCGGATACCCGCCCGTTAAAAGGCGAATATTGAGAATAGGATTTTTTATAACATCCCCCTCAATACCGTTTAGATAAACTGCCGCATTCGTATTCTCGCAAAGATATCTGTTTCCACCTGTATGGTCTGCGTGATAGTGGGTATTTAGAATATGGGTAATTTCAAAGCCTTTCTCATCTGTTGCTGCTTTCAGCTTTTTCGCGTGAGCTTTATCTATCCCCGTATCTATAACCGCCACTCTGTTTGCTTCATAGTTGAAAACAACGCTGTTGCAATGAGCGCGATAGAGATAAATATTTTTTGAAACTTCTTTAAATGTATACATATAATACCTCGTTATCTAAATAATCACAGCTTCGCTTTTGCTGATAAGTGATAATTCCTATATTTCGTGCAACTTACTCGATGCATCTTGAAAGGGGCATACCACAAATAATAGCGGTAATCGGGCGGTACGCGTAACTCATATCTCAAAGAGCGGCGTAATAAAAAACAAACACTCTCCCTAAAATAGAGAAATCTGGGTAGTTGTTGGAATGTCTCCGAGCGCACCGCTATTTGTTAGCATTTCAATAACAGTCTTTGAAACGCCACTCTGAATTCGAAGCTCTTCAACAGAGAGGTATTCTTTTTTGTTAGCCGTTTCCTTTAAGCTATAAGCCGCACTCTCTCCAAGCCCTTTAAATGATATAAATGGCAGTCTTATTTTCCCATCCTCAATATTGTATCGTATTGCATCGCTCCACTCAAGGTCAACGCCCAAAAACTGAACCCCTCTCTCCATCGCCTCATTTACGATATAGAGGATATTTAAAATCTCATCTTCCTTAGCTTTTCTATCAAGCCCTTTCGAGACAAGCTCTGCAATTTTCGCTTTAACAGCATCTTTTCCACCCATAACCGTCTCTGCATCGAAATCCTCACCGCGCACAGTGAAATATGTCGTGTAAAACTCAATCGGTCGGTAGAGCTTAAACCAAGCAAGACGAACAGCTCCTGTAACATATGCTGCAGCATGCGCTAATGGGAACATATACTCTATCTTGTTACAGCTATCAATATACCATTCAGGGACATTATGCTCCTGCATAAGCTTAATGTCATTCTCAGTTAAAACACCAGTCTTTTTACGAACCCTCTCCATGATGTTAAACGAGTCTGATGCGGTAAGGCCTTTGAGCATAAGATAGGTCATTATGCTATCCCTCGTTCCAATAACTTCAGAGATGGTGCAGGTTTTATTCTTTATAAGCTCTTGCGCATTTCCAAGCCATACGTTTGTTCCGTGCGAGAGGCCTGATATCTGCAACAAATCGGAGAAATTCCGAGGCTGACATTCAATAAGCATCTCACGGACAAAATCCGTTCCCATCTCGGGTATACCGAGCGTTCCTGTTTTGCTATATATAGCTTTTTCAGAAACTCCAAGTTCTTTTGGTGAGGTGAACAAGCTCATAACTCGCTCATCGCTCATAGAGGTTGATAGCACCGATATTCCGCTCAAATCCTCAAGATATTTGTACATAGTTGGAACGTCGTGCCCAAGTATATCGAGTTTTAGTATAGTATCGTGGATTGATTTAATATCGAAATGGGTTGTTTTAACATCGCTATCCTTATCATCAGCAGGGCGCTGAACAGGGGTGAAATCATGAACATCATATTCCCTTGGGATAACAACCATACCTCCAGGATGCTGACCGGTCGTCCTTTTTATACCTGTACATCCGATAGTTAGCCTGTTTTCCTCAATTTTTCGAACATTAAGACCCTCTGCTTCGAGATACTTTTTAACATATCCATAAGCTGTTTTATCCTTAACAGTTGAAATTGTCCCCGCTTTAAAGACATACTCAGATCCAAAAAGCTCTTCGGTATATTTATGAGCGCGGCTCTGGTATTCGCCTGAGAAATTAAGGTCTATATCGGGTGCTTTATCACCATCGAAACCAAGGAAGGTTTCAAATGGAATGTTATGTCCATCTTTTAGAAGCGGCGTGCCGCAGAAATTGCAGTTTTTATCAGGCATATCAAAGCCCGAGCCATATTCACCCTCGGTAAAAAACTCGCTCTTTTTGCAACTCGGGCAGACATAATGCGGCTGCAATGGATTTACCTCTGAAATCCCCGCCATACTTGCTGCAAAAGAAGACCCAACAGAGCCCCTACTTCCAACATAGTATCCATCTTGCTCTGAGCGATAAACAAGCTTTTGCGCTATGATATACATTACCGCAAATCCATTTTGAATAATACAGTCAAGCTCTCTGTCAAGCCGCTCCAAAACAATTTTCGGAAGCTCTTCACCATATATACTCTTTGCTTTTTCATAGCAAATTTGACGCAAATCTTCCTCTGCACCTTCGATTTTCGGGGTGTAAAGTCCTTTGGGGATAACGAGAAGCCCATCTTTAATCATATCGGCAACTTTTTTCGGATTTTCTATAACAACCTCTCTTGCAACATCCTCACCAAGATATGAGAAATCAGAGAGCATTTCATCTGTTGTTTTAAAATATAGCACCCCGCGGTCGGTTTCTTTTTTGCCCGGCTGACCTGCAAGTAGAATATTTCTGTATATACCTTCATCTGCATCGAGATAATGAACATCACCTGTCGCAACAACAGGTTTATTTTGTTTTTTCCCTATTTCAATTATTTTTTTGTTTATCTCTTTTAGCATATCAGCTGTCGGAACATTCTCACTTAAAACAAGTGAATAATTGTTTGAGTCGGGTTGGATTTCGAGATAGTCGTAGAAAGAGGCAATCTTTAAAAGCTCCTCATCATCCTTATCCGCCATAACTGCCCTATATATTTCACTGCGGTTGCAGGCAGTTCCGATTAAAAGACCTTCTCTGTGAGCAATTATCTCGCTGCGCGGTATTCTCGGCTCACCATAATAGTAGTCTATATGTGATTTAGTTATAAGTTTGTATAGATTTTTAAGCCCTACCTCGTCCTTTGCAAGCAGAGTTGCATGGTATCTTGATAGCCTTTTTGTATCTTTATTTGAGAGCAGAACTCGAAGTTTCTCAAAGTTATCAGTCTCGTATTCTTTTTTTGCAGTTTCGAGCATAATAAGGTAAATCTTCGCTAAAACCCCAGCGTCATCTGAAGCTCTATGATGGTTAAACGCTCCGAGATTAAGCCTTTTTGCAACGGTATTTAGCCTATGGTTTTTCATTCCCTTATAAAGAAATTGCGCAATCCTTACCGTATCAATAGATGAAAAATCAAAAGGTATCTCCCCTCTGTGACAGGTAGCTTCGATAAAAGAAATATCAAATGGCGCATTATGAGCTATAAGAAGCTTTGAATTTCCACAAAACTCAAAAAAGCTTTTAACCGCCTCAATCTCATCTGGCGCACCCAAAACATCATTATCGGTAATACCTGTAAGTTTTGTTATATGAGCGGGAATTGGCTTGCCTGGATTTACAAACGTTTGAAAGGTATCAACTATCTCACCATTTATAATCTTCACAGCACCAATTTCAGTCATCCGCTCAAATTTCGCGCTAAGTCCTGTTGTCTCGATATCGAAAACAATAGTCTCAACATCAAAGCTACCATTAATATCTCCAACAACAGCAGATTCTGAATCGTCCGCTAAATTGCACTCAACACCATAGATAACCTTGAAGTTTTCATTTTTCTTTTTTGCGGCAGCAGCTGCATACATAGCATCGGGAAAGGCTTGGATTACCCCATGGTCGGTTATTGCTATTGCATCATGCCCATACTCAACAGCGCGATTAATAATACTCTTAACATCGCAGATACCATCCATCGTTGACATATTAGTATGCGTATGTAGCTCTATTCGTTTTTCTGGTGCGTTATCCTCTCTTTTCTCAACTGAAATTTTTGCTATATTTCGAGGATAGATAATTAAATCCTTATCGAAATTATCAAAGGCAACTTCACCTGATACCAAAATGGCATCGCCTATTTTAATGGTTTTTAAACCGTCATAGTTTATCTCTTCTTTTTTCCCTATCGACTTTAGCATTATAGAGCTTGTATTATCGGTTATAGCAATAGAGAAGATATTTAAATATCCTCCCCTTGCCTCTCGCTCATCAATAGAGAACACCTTGCCCCAAACTGAAGTAAAACCGCTATCAAAGCTTATTTCCGAGAGAGGTATTGGTTTTGTTTTTATAGCTCGTCCCTTTATCATAGAGCAGCTATCGGGCAGGAACGGAAGCCCTTCTATGTCAAAAGCAAATTTTGCAGCACTTTTAGTTTTCTTGCCACTTGATGCTCTTCTTTGCATGACCATTTCTTTTGTCAATTTCGGAAGGGAAATATCCTCTTCTTGCGGCGTATCATTTATAGTACCGATAAATTCAATCTGCAGTGGTATATTAAAAGTAGATTTCACGAGTTTTAAAAACTTATTCTCAAAATCTGTTAAAGATAGCGAAGTTAACGCTCCTGTAAAAAGAGATATCGAAAGTTTATTCTCAGATAGAGAAAACTCGCTCTCCGCAAGAGCTGCACGAATAAGCGGCTCCTCTGCTGATAGATAACTCGATAATTTTTTTATTTCCTTCTCGGTTGGAACAAAGCTAAACTTCGGCATTATTTCAACCTTTGAAATCGGGTACTTTTTCTTTATTTCACCCTCTGCTATTTTTATATCGTCAATCTCAATCATATCGTCCGAACAAATTAAGACCGCCATAAAAGTGCGGTCTTCATTCGACTCAATGCGCTCGACTTCTGAATTTTGGATTTCTTTCGAAGCGCTAATATTTTTAAATATATCCTTAAACTTTGCCAATTAAATCTACCCCCGAGTATCCTCGTCTATCAGAGCGAAAAGAGCATCGATGAGACTATCCTCCGCAACCTTCAAAACTACCTCTCCTTTTTTGAAAATGACTCCAACACCACGTCCGCCAGCTATTCCATAGTCCGCTTCCCGAGCCTCACCAGGGCCATTAACAAAGCATCCCATAACGGCAACTTTAAAATTTCCCTCATACTCACACAGCCGCTTCTCAACTCTGTTTGCAAGGTCTACAAGGCCTATCTCAGTTCTGCCGCAGGTAGGACATGAAATCATAGTTGGCCCAAAACTTCTAATCTCGAGAGCCTTTAAAATATCTTTAGCCGCCGCTATCTCAAGCACTGGGTCTGCCGTTAATGAAACTCTTATAGTCTCACCAATACCATCAGCTAAAAGCGAGCCTATACCAATGGCAGATTTTATAAGCCCCATCCTCTCGGTACCTGCTTCGGTAACACCTAAGTGAAGAGGATAATCAGCAGTTTCGCGCATTAGCCGGTAAGCTTCTATCATTGTTTTAACATCCGAAGTTTTTATAGAAACAGCTATATCATGAAACTGCTCATTTTGCAGTATTTCAACATGACGCATAGCACTTTTAACAAGCGCCTCAGCTGTTGGGTGTCCAAACTCTTCTAAAATATCTCGCTCTAAACTTCCACCATTAACACCAATTCTTATAGGTATTTTTGCAGATTTGCATGCCGAAACAACTTCTCGAACTCGGCTTATATCCCCAATATTACCGGGATTTAGCCTGATTTTATCTATCCCCTGCGCTATCGCTTCAAGGGCAATTTTGTAATCAAAATGTATATCTGCAACAAGCGGTATTGAAACTTCTTTTTTTATCTCTTTTATTAAAGCGCAGTCGCCAATAGATGGTAGAGCAAAGCGGACAATCTCACAGCCAGCCGCCTCGAGCGCTACCGCCTGTTTAACATTTCCTTTAATATCGCTGCTTTTAACTGAAAGCATCGACTGAATGGCAATAGGATTATCGCCACCGATTTTAACACTACCAATTTTAATTTCTCTTGCTTTTTTCATAATCTTAACCTGCTATCAGCCGCACTATATCATTAAATAAAACAAAAACCATAAGTGCTATAAGAAGGGCAAACCCGACAATGGTCACCGCAGTTTCGTATTTTGGTTTAACTGGTTTTCTAAAAATCGCCTCATAGATAAGGAAGATAAACTTTCCTCCATCAAGACCAGGTATCGGCAGAAGATTAAATATTCCTAGATTTATCGTTATAAGTGCTATCATATAGAGGAACGCATCAAGACCAACTTTCGCTGATTCACCTATTATTTCCGCTGTTCCAACAGGGCCTGAGAGCTGATTTATCCCCCATCTGCCTGTTATCATATCATATAGCGAGAACCAGATAGATTTCGCTGTTGAGACGGTATTTCTATAAACCTGCTCAAAAAACTCACCGACAGTTTTCTCAACTGCATAAACTTTAAAGTCTATATCAACAGCCGGAACCGGACTTCCTTCAACTTCGGTTACATTAAACTTAACATCTTCAACAACCACCCTCTCGCCGTCACGATCAACTGTTATATCAACAACTCCATCGCGGTCACGAAGAATACCGTAGTTTAAGTCATTATAGGTTAAAACACCATAGCCATCTATAGCTAAAATTTCATCGTTTACCTGCAAACCATAACTACTTGTCGTTGCATTTTCGTTAAACTCGGCAACAGTTGTACTTACATAATAAGGCATAAGTCCCATAACCGCCGAAATTGCAACTATTCCAAGAATAATATTCATAAAAGAGCCTGCAAGGATAACAATCATCCTCTGCCAGACCTTTTTCTTACTAAAACGCCTATCCTCCGGTATATGAGAATAATCCTCAAAAGGATTTTCATCGTCGTCTTTGTTTTCCTCTCCAAGCATGGCGCAAAATCCACCAAAAGGCACAAGGCGCAGGCTATATTTGGTCTCTTTACCTTGTATAGAGAAGAGCTTTGGCCCAAATCCTATTGCAAACTCTATAACATATATATTGCAAAGCTTTGCCGCAACAAGATGCCCAAGCTCATGTATTGTTATTATAAGTCCAAAGACAAAAAGGGTTAAAAGTATTGTTATAATCGTATCTATTTAAATCGACCTCCTAAATTTGGTTTAAAACGAACTCCCGCGCCAACCTATCTGCAGCATAGACATCATCTATGCTATTGTAGCTGCCGCCCGCAAGTTCAAGCGACTTTAATATTAGCCGTTCAATATCGAGAAAAGAAATTTTTCCAGCTAAAAATAGCTCAACTGCCTTTTCATTAGCACCGTTTACTATTGCCGGTTTCAGACCGCCCTCTTTTATAGCTTCTATTGCCGCAGTCGGCGCTTTAAAGCTATCAAAATCGGGTTTATAGAAGGTTAGACTTCCATAGTCGGTAAGGCTTAGCTGCTTTGCGTTGCTCTCATATCTATTTGGATAGGTGAGAGCATATTGAATAGGTATTTCC
>CAYJGN010000006.1:3117-10965 GCA_964369635.1 uncultured Oscillospiraceae bacterium | reverse complement strand
GTATTTCCATATTTGGAACACCGAGCTGAGCTATAACAGAGTTATCGACAAACTCAACAAGCGAATGGATAACGCTCTCGCGGTGGACAACTATCTCGATGTTTTTTGGGTCTACAGAAAAGAGGAAAACAGCCTCGATAAACTCAAGACCTTTATTCATAAGCGTAGCGCTGTCAATGGTGATTTTCTGACCCATAACCCAATTTGGGTGCTTTAGGGCATCTGAGAGGGTAACATTCGCAAGCTCTTCTCGGCTTTTGCCAAAAAATGGTCCACCACTCGCAGTTATTATTAACTTTTTTATTTCTTTTAAATCAGCACAACCGACTAAAGACTGAAAAATAGCACTGTGCTCGCTGTCAACTGGCAAAACTGAAACGCCAAACTCTCTTGCAAGTGCCATAACATATTCACCCGCGGCAACAAGCGTTTCTTTATTTGCAAGGGCAACATCTTTTTTACTTTTTATAGCAGCTACTGTTGGTGCAAGGCCTGAAATACCGACAATTGCATTTAAAAGCACATCTGCCTTTGTTTTCGCTATCATCAGGCAGAGCGCTTGCTCTCCACCTAAAACCTCTATATTAGTATCTGATAATAGGATTTTCAAATCGCTATAATAGCTCTCATCTGTTATGCAAACTCTCTCAACTCCAAGCTCTCTCGCCTGTTTTGCAAGAAGCTTATAGTTTTTATTTGCCGAGAGCGCCAAAACCCGAAACCCACATTTTTTGCAGACATCTATTCCCTGAACGCCTATCGAGCCTGTTGAACCTGATATAACCACACTTTTCATATAAATCCCTTAAACTATTATAACTTTACCAATAACCGCCGTGAAGATATACATTGCAGGAGCTGTGAACATAATGCTATCAAATCTATCGTAAAATCCGCCGTGTCCCGCTAAAATATTTGAAAAATCCTTTATGTTATTCTGCCTCTTAATAACTGAGGCAAAAAGGTCGCCAAAAGTTCCAAGCGTTGATAGCACCACCGCTAAGAGAGCCGTTAGAGGATAATTCACCGTTACCTCTGGGTATAGTTTGCTGTAGACAAAGACAAAAACTATAAAGAAAAATATCGTTGCAAGAATTCCACCGACAAGCCCCTCGACCGTTTTTTTCGGGCTAATTATAGGACTTAGTTTCGTTTTTCCAAATAGCGAGCCTGAGAAGAAGGCAAACGAATCACAGACAAATCCACCGCCTGTCGCAAGTAGGAAATGTATGAAAAAGTGCCCCGATGAAACATCACGAAGTAACAGCAATGATTTTAGCGACATAGTTACCGCAATGGTCATAAATGCCCCAAAAAGAACTAATTTCACCTGTTGCTTTGCATGGAAAACAACGCAGTAGATAAGCGTTATCATAGCGAGAAGATATGTTATAAATAATAGTATCAAATTATTTTGAATAAATATCGTCAAAACGCTATATACAAGAAAAGTATGAAAAATTGGGCGCGGTCTATTTAGTTTTACTGCAGTCATGATTTCTGCAACAATCAAAAAGGCCATAGCCCCTATTATTATCTCAAAAACTATTGTACGCCAAAATAAAGCAATTGGAATGAAAATTGCAAGTAGTATTCCCGCTGTTAAAAATCTCTGTTTCAGTTTCATCAAACTCCACCAAATCTTCTGTTTCTATTATTAAAAGTATCTATAGCTGCTTTTATATCTGCTTCTTTAATATCAGGCCAGAGGGTATTTGTTATAATATATTCGCTATAAGCCGACTGCCAAAGCAAAAAATTTGAACTTCTCATCTCGCCGCCTGTACGCAAGATTATCTCAGGGTCTGGCATATTGCTGGTATATAGATGCTCATTTAGCATCTGCTCAGATATATCCTCAGGTGAAATCTCACCACTCTGCACCTTTTTCGCAATAGCTTTTGTCGCATTTGCGATTTCCGCTCTGCCGCCATAGTTTATCGCAATATTTATTGTAAGTCCCGTCGCATCGGCAGATCCCTCTTCAGCCTCTCGCATAAGCTCTCTTATTTCAGGGGTAAGCGCATCTCTATCTCCTATAAATAATGTGCGCATATTTTCTTCTTTATGCCTCTTTGCATCTTTTAAATATTCTTTAAGTATTCCCATAATGGTATCGACCTCTTGTCTTGGTCGTTTCCAGTTCTCGGTTGAAAAAGCATAGACGGTGAGATATGAAACCCCTATGCTGTTTAAATAACGACAGACCTTCTTAAAAACTTCCGCTCCCTGCTTATGTCCCGCAGTTCTTGGAAGACCTCGTTTCTTTGCCCATCTACCGTTACCATCCATTATTATTGCTAAATGCAAAGGAACGGAAAAGTTTCCGTCCCTTTTATTCTTCCCAAAGATTTTCGGCATACTAAATCTCCATGACCTCTTTTTCTTTCTTTGCAAGAATTTCATCAACTGTTTTAATAAACTTATCAGTTAGTTTTTGTATAGCAGTTTCTGCATCTTTTAGATCATCTTCAGTTATCTCGTTATTCTTTTTCTGCTTTTTAAAGTCGTCAATAGCATCACGGCGAACATTTCTTATCTGAACTTTACTGCCTTCTGCTATTTTATGAATCTCTTTTACAAGCTCTTTTCTGCGCTCTTCTGTCAGCTGTGGGAAAACAAGTCTTATGCAGTTGCCGTCATTGGTTGGGTTTATCCCAATATCAGACGCTAAAATAGCCTTATAAACAAGGTCGAGAGCGGCTTTATCCCAAGGGGTTATAACAAGTATGCGAGCTTCTGCAACTGAAACTGCCGCAAGCTGATTAATTGGAGTTGGTGCACCATAATAATCGACATTTACCTTATCGAGAATAGTTGGACTTGCACGTCCTGCACGAACAGCGCCAAACTCATTTTCAAGAGAAGCTATTCTTCTCCCCATCTTTGCCTCATAAACATCATATAATCCCATAATTATTACTCCGTTACAAGTGTTCCTATATTTTCACCCATTATAGCTTTAACTATATTTTCTGGGTTATTTAGGTTAAATACATAAATAGGTATATTATTATCTTTGCACATTGCAGCTGCTGTTGAGTCCATAACTGCAAGACCGCCAGATAGAACCTGTGAGAACGACAGTGTATCATATTTCACAGCATCATCAAACTTATTCGGGTCCTTATCATAAACGCCATCAACTAAAGATGCTTTAAGGATAATGTCCGCATCTATTTCAGCAGCTCGGAGCGATGCCGCTGTATCAGTTGAGAAATATGGATTCCCTGTTCCGCCGCCAAATATAACAACTCTGCCTTTTCCAAGATGGCTTATCGCCCGCCCTCTTATATAGCTCTCTGTTATCTGCTGCATATTGATAGCAGACTGAACACGAACTTCAACACCAAGTTGCTCGAGTGCATCGCAGATAGCAAGTGAATTAATCATCGTTGCAAGCATACCCATATGATCTGCTCTTGTTCTATCCATCTCGCCGCTACTGCGCCCTCTCCAGAAGTTTCCACCACCGACAACAATAGCAATCTCAACCCCTGCTTCGCTCGCAATTTTTATCTGCTCGCAGATCGGAACAAGCGTTTTATGGTCAATTCCCATAGACTCGTTTCCAGCAAGTGCTTCACCTGAAATTTTAAGCAGTACTCTCTTATATTTAAGCGCCATAATCATACACCTCATTATTAGATATTTTAACCTTTTTTTAGCAATTAGTAAATAGTATTTTTGCGTTTTTTGCAAAAAAAAGTGCAAGGATCCTTGCACTTTTAATTTTTATAGTTATTTTACCATCGAAGCAACTTCATCTGCGAAGTTATCTTCTCTTTTCGCAAGTCCTTCGCCTTTTTCAAAGCGGATAAACTCAAGAACTTTTAGTGTTGTACCAGCGGCTTTAGCAACCTCTTCGATATACTGAGCAACAGTCTGGTCACCGTTTTTAACAAACGCCTGTCTTAGAAGGGTATTCTGGTCATAGAACTTATTAATTCTACCAACAACCATCTTCTCAACTATATTGTCAGGTTTGTTTGCATTCTTTGGATCATTCTTAATCTGAGCGATAAGAATTTCTTTCTCTTTCTCAACAACTTCAGCTGGAACTTCTTCAGGTGTTAGGTAAGAAGCGCTTAGTGCCGCTATCTGCATAGCAACGTCGCGTCCGCATGCTGTGAAAGCATCGGTTTTTGCAAACTCGTCGGTTGTTTCGAAATTAACAAGAACACCGATTGTACCGCCACCATGGATATATCCAACGATATTGCCTTCGCGTCTCTCAAATCTTCTGATTTTTAGGTTCTCACCTATAGTTAGAATTTTTTCTTTTAGCATCTCATCAACTGTAAATTCGCTATCAGATGCTTTTAGTGTTAGTAGTGTTTCAACATCGCTTGGGGAATGAACAGCAACTGTTTTAACGCATGAATCAACAAACTCACGGAACTTCTCGTTTTTCGCAACGAAGTCGGTCTCTGAATTAACTTCGATTATAGCTGAAACTTTGCTCTCTGCATCGCTATAGATAGAAATTAGTCCCTCAGCAGCAATTCTGCCTGATTTTTTAGTTGCAGCGTCAAGGCCTTTCTCACGAAGAACCTCTATAGCTTTTTCCATATCTCCGCCTGCTTCTGTGAGTGCTTTTTTGCAATCCATCATTCCGCAACCGGTTCTCTCTCTTAAACTCTGTACATCTTTTGCCGTAAATGCCATTGTTTTATATCTCCTTTATATTACAAATTACTCTGCAACAGTCTCTGTTGCAACTTCTTCAACTTCTTCGCCAGCATCAAACTGAGCGCCCTGATTTGCTTCGATAACAGCATCAGCCATAGCATGAGCTATAAGCTTAACCGCTCTAATTGCATCATCGTTTCCAGGGATAATATAGTCGATATCATCTGGGTCACAGTTTGTATCAACGATAGCTACAACTGGAATACCAAGTTTTTTAGCTTCTGCAACTGCAATTTTCTCTTTTCTTGGGTCAACTATGAACATAGCGCCCGGTAGTTTTTCCATGTTTTTAATTCCACCGAGGAACTCTTCAAGTTTATCTATCTCGCGAGTTAGTTTGATAACTTCTTTTTTAGGTAGAAGGTCAAATGTTCCACCATCGCGCATCTCAACAAGCTGCTCAAGTCTTGATATTCTTGTTTTGATTGTTTTGAAGTTTGTCATCATACCGCCGAGCCATCTTGCGTTAACAAAGTTCGCTCCGCAACGAACAGCCTCTTCTTTAATGCTGTCGCCTGCTTGTTTTTTAGTTCCGACAAATAGGATATTCTCGCCCTCTGCCGCAACGTCTCTTATGAATGCATAAGCTTCATCGAGTTTTTTAGCTGTTTTCTGAAGGTCTATAATATAGATTCCGTTTCTCTCTGTGTAGATATACGGAGCCATTTTAGGGTTCCACCTTCTTGTTTGATGTCCGAAATGAACACCTGCCTCTAATAGTTGTTTCATTGATACTACGCCCATGTTTTTTCCTCCTGATTTTTGGTTTTTTCCTCCGCCTGTCTTATTTCATGACCCACAAAGTTTATCCTCTGCGACCGCGCCACAAACACGACAAACGTGCGTTTTCTGTGGTATTATACCATAACTCGCCTTTCATTGCAACATTTATTTTATATCAAAAAAAACATCTTCGATAATTAATCCTCCAACAATCATTTCATTATCTTCTGTGAAATATGCATCTTCTGCAAACATTATATAGCTATTTTCAGTCATTATGTCACTTATATCGATAACTTCTACGATTTCCATACCGTCCTTCATGTTGTAAACAGTTACCAAATTGCTCTCATAATCATAATTGGCAAGATAGTTTTTATCCTCTGATATTATAACATTCAAAACGTATAAATCAATCTCTTCTGCTATAAACTTACCATCTTTCATATAGATATAACGACTTTGCGAATTAAAATTTGGTAAATTCGGTCCATTTAGATAGATGACACCATTTTCCAAAAGATCGGTGCTATAATACTGGCCATCTATGGTATATATAATCGAATTTGAAGATAGCGAATAATAAATATCCTGATATAGAAACTCCCCTTTCGCCATAGCTTCAAATGGGTAAAGTCCAGTTGTATCTCTTATTGAAATTAGTAAAATATCAGAAGAAAAATATCTGCAATTTGAAATTTCTCCTGTAATCTCTCCATTATAGATATCATCAATGGATATCGAAACCCCCGAAACTGATACCTCTCTTTTATCTTCAGAAATTATCGGTGTTTCATAGCTTGAAACATCTGATTGCTCAAATATTTCACCCTTCCATATAGAATTTTCGCCATTAATTTTAAGCCTTAATGTATCGTTTGATGCTCCACCTAAAAGCCTAAATTCCGCAATATCCGAAAAGATGAAATTATCACCAATTCTATTACTTGCAACAATTGGCTTGCTATCAACAAGCTCTCCCATACCAGTAAGGTCATAAAGATTTATGTTAATTTCCCTTGAGTTATAAACAGCCATAACCGATTTATCATCTGATAGCAGTATATCTGAAATTGTTGCACCTCCGCTACCCTCTAACTCTTGATACTTCACTCCATCCTCGACAAAAGAGAGGTAGACTATATTTTGCAAACTTTCATCATCTCGCTCTGCTATATAAAACCTATTTTCATCAGATACCTTTATAACCTCAGCTTTATAATCGGTTGAAAAGAGGGTTTCTTTATTTTCAATATCATATAAAAAGCAAAAGTCGCGAGTACTATCACTCTGCGCTATTCTAATATCCAATATAGTTTGAGTCGCAAGCAAAAGATGGTTAAAGATAAGCTCTTCGCTTTCTGCGATAAAATCATCTACCGCAATAGAAACCAAAACCTCTTCACCATTTTTCACTAAAGCCTCTTTCATATCATCAGATATCTCAACCGAATAATTTAAAACTTCGCCAGCCGCAGAGGATGAGCTTTCATCACTTTCAGAGCTTTCGCCGCACGATGCAAGCGATAAAACCAAAAAAATACCGAGCAAAATAGAAAATATTTTTTTAGTCATAATATCACCTCGTAAAATGCAATCATTTTTCTGATAATATTGCTAAGTTAATTATATCATCACCACGAAATTCCATCAAATAAAACCGAGGATTTTTTTATCGCCAGCTTAAAGTTTGTATAAACCGACAAAAAACAGAGTCGCTAAAACGAATAACTTTTTTGAAATTCGTTATAATAACAACTCTGTATTTTCATATTTATTAAACTTATTTTTATCTCACTTCGTTCGCACCAAAATAGAGTCGCTCCCAACAACCGCTATATCCGAAACCTTTATAACTATCTCTTTGCCTTTGCCGATATAGCTTGCAAATCCACCCTTTTCCTTAACGATAACCGAGGTAATTGAGATACTGCTCTCTGCCGCCTCCAGCTCAAAATCTTCAACAAATCCAAGGTTTTGCCCTGTATTCATATCTATAACATTTTTCTGGATAAAATCACTTAACCGAACATTCATATAAATCCCCCTATTGACAAATTGTTATAATACAATAATATTATATAGGTGGTGATTTATATGATTAATAATAAAAAAAATACTAAAAAACGCTTTTTAGATACAAGAGAGCTTGTTCTGCTCTCGCTTTTTATAGCTCTTGATGTTGTGCTCGTCTTTGTTCGAATCGAGATAGCTCCAACCCTTTGGATAACATTCTCATATCTCCCAATAGCATTTGTTGCGATGAGATATGGTTTTGCAAAAGCCGCAACAGCCGCCGCTATTGGCGATATACTAAAATATCTAATAAAACCCTCAGGCCCTTTTCATATTGGATTTACCGTTATAGCCGCAATAGCCGCTTTAATCTATGCAGCTTTCTTCTATAAAGAAAGAATAACCCTTCTTCGAGCG
>CAYJGN010000006.1:0-3107 GCA_964369635.1 uncultured Oscillospiraceae bacterium | reverse complement strand
CTTCGAGCGGTGATTGCAAGGGTTTGCATCTCTATATTTGTCAATATGATTTTAAATTCACTGCTCTTAGCGCAGCTTTATGGACAAGGTTTCCTCGTTTATGCCATCTCGACAAGGGCAGTTAAAAATCTGCTACTGCTCCCCGTTGAAATTGCCCTATTATATTTCTTTTTAAGGGAAGTTAATAAAATACTAAAGCGCGCAAATTATTAAAGGTTCGCTGCACCAACAATTCCAGCATCGTTACCAAGTTTCGCTGTCGCAACACAAGGCGGCTCTATCTGATCATGAGCAAAGGCGAATTTTTTCAAATACTCTGTAAGCGGGACTGTTAAAATCTCACCCTCGGCACTTATCCCACCTGATAGCATAACAACCTCTGGTCGCATTATATTGACAATGCTAACTATACCATCGCCCATATAAAAGATGAAATCTTCTATTAATTTTTGTGCTACGGGGTCGCCCATTTTATAGGCATTAAACGGTATTCGACCATTCATTTTCTCATTATTTTCTTTGTATAATTTATATAGAGTGGAGCTTGTATTGGCAAGCGCCGCTTTTTTTGCTTCTCGTATTAGCGCAGTCGCGCTGCAATAGCACTCAAAACATCCTTTTTTACCGCAAGTACACGCCTCACCGCCAGACACTATCGTTATATGCCCAAATTCGGCGCCACCAAGACCACTGCCTGTATAAATTATGCCATCCTCAACAAAGCCACCGCCGATACCAGTGCCTATTGTTATTAAAAGGGCGCTATCATATTCTATTGCGGCCCCTGCGACAAACTCACCAAGTGCTGCGCAGTTTGCATCGTTTGAAACGAAAACTTCGATAGAGAGCCTCTCTTTTAGCAAAGCTGCAATAGGAAGATTATCAAAACCCTTTAAATTCCCAGCAAAAAGCACAACGCCATTTTTATCATCAATAGCACCAGGACAACCAATACCTACTCTGCCAATCTCTTTTATATCAACTGAGACCTTCTCGCAAAGTTCAAGCACAAGCCCCGCTATATCATCAATAACGGCAATTGCCCCTCGATCCTGCAACGTCTTTCGCTTATCTTTTAAAACTATATTGTTCTGCTCATCCAATATAGCAGCACTTATATTGGTACCCCCAAGATCAACGCCGATTTTAAATTTCCCCATAATAATACCTACTTTGCAAAATTTTTATTTTAATTGGCTTGCCATTTTTTTATCCATAATGCGAATATGCGAAACAATAGAGCTTATCTGCATATTAACAGCGGAGAGCGTTTTAATATTAACTCCGTCTTTTTTAATCTCTAATGCAAGGTCTGCCATTTTTTTCTTATAGTCATCGTGGAAATTTTTGTGAGCGTCAAACCCCTCGCATCTACCCTTTGCCCAAAGCATCTCTTCATCGGCAAAATGCTTATTAACATAGCTCACCAAAAACCCGACCGTCTCAAGCACTTTATCTCGCCCTTGTCCTGAGTTGCAAGCATCTAAAAGATCGTTTGCGATTTTTATAAGTTCTTTGTGCTGACTATCGACCATATTATTTCCTGTTAGTAAATCATCTGTGAAGTTAAATACCATATTTATTCTCCTTTTATCTCGTTATAGCGTTTTACAATATACCTTGCCGTTTCTTTCATAAGATCAAACTTAAACATTTCGATAGTGTCTTCGCTTGTATTTGAAACTGAGTTTATATCTATTATATAAAACCCAGAATCATTTTCAATAATATCCATGCTGCCCGTTTCAATGTTCAAAAGTTTCATAGTCCGTATCGCAGCATTTTTAAGCTCATTACTCACCTCAGGATAAAAACTATACACAGAACCAACATTATACCCAGAAAGCCCCTGTGAATTAACACTCCGCTTTAAAATAAGCGCGCATTCATCGCCTATTACCTCAACTCTCGTCAAATATCCATACTGCGGATTTATAAATTCTTCAACTATATAATCAAGCTCTCTCGCTTCTTTTACCACTGCCTTTAGCTGCTGCAAATTATCTATTATATATGTAGAGTTTGTTCTGCCGCCACAATCAGGCTTTACGATAAGCGGATAATCAAACTCGCCGCCATTTAAAAGCTTTTCTTTTGAGAAAACACCATAAACTTTCGGTACAGCTATCCCTGCCTTTTCAACTACTGAAGTTGATAACGCTTTGCTTATCTCATAGCTATGCGCAATCGGCGGGTTTATCATCGGTATCTTGTTTTTTATTACAAAATCCAAAACTCTTGGCATCTGTTTTAGAGCATATTCATTCCCTCGAAAAACGCTACTTGCAAATATCCTACTGACAACAAGGTCAAATTCTAAAAGGACACTTGGATCAAACTCATCACACAGATTAAATGCAAAAACCTCTGCCCCAAACTCTTTTATCTCATCAATTATCTTATAGCTTGACCATTCATCAGATTCATACAGAACAGCAATTGGCATAGGTAACCCCTCTCCACTTAAACCAAAACAAGATGTCGACTAAAATAATCGACATCTAAATGTTTTTTGAAAGCTATACTCCAATTAGCTCTAAAATCTTCTCTTTTGGGATAAATCCAACTGAGCTTTTAACAGCCTCACCCTTATTTATAAGAACAAGTGTCGGGATTGAGCTAACACCATACTTTGCAGATAGTTCCGGTGCGTCATCAACATTAACTTTAACAACTAAAGCCTTACCTGAAACTTCCTGCGAAACCTCTTCAACAATTGGTGACAATCTCTTGCACGGCGGACACCATTCTGCCCAAAAATCAACCAGAACAGGTATATCGCTATTTAAAACTTTCTCTTCAAAGTTTGCATTAGTAATCTCTATCATAATTAAACCTCCATAATAATAATTTTTCTTATTATCACCACAATACAATATTTTTATAACAATATCAAGTGTTTATTTTGAATACGATTAAAATTAACAAAAAAAACATTTATTTAACGGAGAACGACTGCAAAACTATTGATTTTTCATTTGATTTATGTTATAGTTTTAAAGCTGTATTTTTAATGCAGAAACCCCGTCCGGGTGTGGCGCAGTTTGGCTAGCGCGCTACCTTGGGGTGGTAGAGGCCGCAAGTTCGAATCTTGTCACTCGGACCAT
>CAYJGN010000005.1:0-59356 GCA_964369635.1 uncultured Oscillospiraceae bacterium | reverse complement strand
GTGCATGTACCAGCTATTTCACCTAATACTGGTGTCTATTAAGATATTAGCTTAGCAAAATGGGCGCCGAGACCTTGAGGGGACGAGGAGGATGCGAAGCTGATTTTTCCCTCGCCTCCACCAAATGGACGTAAAGTGAATACTTTACATTTAAAAAATACCTTTATAGTCATACTTTTGCTATAATAGGAACACCTAAAAGAGCGGTTTATACCGCTCTTTTTTAGTTTTTTTGTAGTCGGAAAGTATTAAACCTTTCGGTGTTCGCTCGGTGTTAAATCGCTATAAGCTAAAGCTTCGATTGTTATTGAGTGCTACTTCTGTATTTTTGTTTGTTTAGTTTTGGGTGCAGCTTCGGTCACTTTATCTTTTTATATGTTGCTTTCATATAAACCGGCAAAGATTATTTTAAATGATTTTTATAGGTATAAGGTAATACGTTTTATTTAATGAGTTGTTGGAAAACGATTATTTTGAAAAAATTAAGCTGATTTATAATTAAAATTGCATAAATAAATATTGTGAATATGTAATAAATGGAAATATTTTACAATTGCATTGACTTATTCGACAAAACTCGATAATATTAGACATATATTATATGTTTATTAAACAAACTTATAGAGTTATATGCAGATTAACAATTAACAGTTATCAGTAATACATATTTAAAGGAGGACTATAATTTATGAAAAAGTTTTTTAGTGTTATAATCGCAATTTGTATAACAACTGCTGCGCTATTACCGATTTTTAAAGTAGTTGCTACAACGCCTGAAAACACTTCAGACGAAGTAGCAATAGACAATACAGATGTTGCAACTTTTGATATCAATGAGCCTATAAGAGTTGGATATTATTCCGCTTTTGATGATATGATTGTTGATATTGATAGCTTAAATAACAAAGGTTATGGCTATGAAGTATTTGAAAAAATTTCTGAACGAAGCGGCCTTGAATTTGAATTCGTACCAATTGCCGACAGCATGATTGAAGCCGTACAAAGCGGCTATGTTGACGTGGGTGGATTTAATACTCGAAGCGATGAGAGAAGAGAGTTAGTTTATTATTCGGAGATGCCGTATAGCAAAACGTATATTGCACTTATGTCTGAGGATATGAGCATTACATATGCGGATGTTAGCTCAATTGACGGTAAAACCGTAGCTGTTTATGATGAAAATGTCGGTGTGGAAAATCTTGATATCTTTTGTGAGCGCAATAACATTTCTGTTGAGTACATCTATGGTGAAACTGAAACATACATGGAACAAACAGCTAATTTGTATATCACTTACTCGGAAGACCCGTCCTCACACGACTTAAACAACATATTAAATCTTGGTGTTTACAATCTATATTTAATCACAAGTTTTGAAAATGCTGAATTGATGGAAATGCTTGATGATTATTATTTGGAAGTTATCCATACTGAAGGTAACTTTTTCATGGAGCTTGAGGAGAAATATCTCTCAGATAATATCGAAGTAACCCACCGCGGACTTACGCAAGGTGAACTTGATGTTTTGAGGCAAAGGCCGCTTGAGGTTGGTTATGTAACAGGGTTTTCACCTATATCGTATACTAATGAACAAGGCGAGCCTGACGGTGCTATGGTGGACATATTAAATGGGTTTGCGAAGCGCTATGATTTTGAAGTGAATTATCATCCATACAGCCTTGAAGAGGAACAAGAAGCGCATGAAGATTTCGATATATTACTAACATTATACGGTGATGGACCAGATAGGCAAGAGAATTATACTGCAACTGAAACTTTTCATGAAATTCCGATGTATTCAATAATAAATAATGATAGATTGGACACAACATCTCTTCAAGAAATAGTGGAAAAATCGCCTAAAATCGGCTCGCTTCCATATCAAACTATAGATTTTGACGCATTCCTCGCAGTTTATCCAGGGGTTGAGTTTGTTTTCTATAATAACTGGCACAAACTCCTTGATGATTTGGCAGCAGGCAACGTGGACATGCTTATTTGCACGCAAAGCGCAGTAACATATACCGAGATATACTTTGATAATGTGAATACTACCACAATAGGGACAGATACGGTAGCATCAATGCAGTTTTTTATAAATAACGATATTGCCGATGAATATGTTTCGATATTTAACGTAATGTCTGACCGTGTTTCAGAGATGGAATATACTGTGATAATTGAAACTAATTCCAATGAAGCGCTACCTGATGCAGAAACCAGCTTTTGGAAATATGTAGCTGAGAATTGGTATTATTTTGCATTAGGATTTTTCATTATCGTCGCTTTATTTATAGCGCTATATTATAAGGGGCAAATTGAGAAAAGAGAAGCACTACTAAAATCATATAATACCGATCCAATGACTGGGCTTATGACGATAAACAAGTTCAGGGTAACTGCAGAAGAGATTGTTAAAAAGGCAAAGCCTTGCGAATATGAGATGATATCGTTTGATATTGATATGTTTAAGACGATAAACACCCACTTTAGTGCAGATAGAGGTACCAGTGTTATAATAGCGATAGCAAATGCACTAAAGAAAGCTTTTGAGGGAACAGATGCTGTTATCAGCAGAAGAACAGCGGATCAATTCTTAATATTACGACGGGTCGACGAGTGTGGTACATTACGACAGATATACAACAACGATATTTCACTTGCAATAGAGGATACTATAAATAAGAAGTATAAAGTTACTCTTTCGTTTGGAAAAGTGATTGTCGATGATGTTAATGTGAAAGTAACGGCATTAATTGGACAAGCTGACAATGCAAGACTTGAAGGTAAGTCCCAACATAAAACGACATTCATAACATTCGATGATAAAATGCGCAAGCGGTACGAAAATAAAGTTAATATTACGTTTAGAATGGAGCAAGCGCTCAAAGACCGTGAATTTACAGTAGAATATCAGCCGAAAATAGATTTCAACACATTAAAACTTGGAGGCGCTGAAGCGCTTGTTCGCTGGAAACCAAAGCTTGGCGGAAAAATATATCCCGATGAGTTTATCCCGGTATTTGAGGAAAACGGCTTTATCTCATATTTGGATTTATATGTACTTGAAGAGGTATGCAAATGCTTAAGCGAAAACTGCTTTAATATGGCAATACCACGCATTTCGGTAAATCTATCGGCGCATACGATGCTATCTGATAAAATAGTAAGCCGTGTATCGGATATTCTAAAGCTTTATAAAGTTGATGCCAGTATGATAGAGCTCGAACTGACTGAGAGTGCGGTGGAGGCAAATACCAGCAAATTCCTCTCAACAGTTAAGAGATTTAAAGAACTCGGTTTGGCGATTTCAATAGACGACTTTGGCGCAGGTGTTTCTTCACTTAACAGGCTATCGGCAGTCGAAGCTGATATATTAAAGCTCGATAAGGCATTTTTCGACCTTAAAGACCAAGGTGGTAACAGCACAATTGTCGTTACCGATATCATAAGCATGGCAAAACACCTTGATATGAAAGTTGTTGCTGAAGGCGTTGAGACTGCCGCGCAAGCGTTGTGGCTACAAGGTATAGGCTGCGACTATGCACAAGGATACTATTTTGCAAAACCTATGAGTACAGAGAAGTTTAAAGATCTAATCAAAGAAGATAAGCAGTTTGAGATTAGCTTAAGATAATTGGTACTATTGGTATGCTTAGTGTCGATTTTATATAGCATAGAAATAGCTGTAAGCAGTCATTGAAAGCTAACCTTAAAGATTTTTTTGATTTTAATAAAAGCAGATTTTTCCAATATAAAAAAGCGACATAGTTAAAGCCTGGGGGCTCGCTATGTCGCTTTTGCTGATTAATTTTCTAAATGCTCTCTAAAATGCTGAGAATTTCAGATATGTTTTTCTTGCCAAAATGAACATGCTCATCATTTATAACCATGCAAGGTACGCTCATTATATTATGCTTTGATTTCAAATTCTCATAATGAGGCAGATCATAAATATCAAGGGATATATTATCATTTAGCAGTGCAATTCTCTGGGTTGCCATAACAAGTTCAGGGCAGTTTGTGCAAGAGAGCGTAACAGCTAAATCAATAACAATTTTTTTATCTATTGCTTTAATTCGCGAAACATCATCTTCTGCAATCATCTGTCCAGGGCCTGCTGCGTTATATAATCCAACAACAAATGAATTAAACTCATGTCCGCCAGGCACTCCATGAAAAGATACCCCTGAATATTCATCATCATTTCTAAAAATCGAAATACTTGGGAGCGATTTAGCTGCTAAATCATCATCCTCTTGGCAGACAATATTATTGCTAAGTGGCGAAAACTCTGACATAAAACCGCGAACTTCATTTGAGATATCTCTTTCATCAAGTTTGTATTTAAGCTTTATATCCGACTCAAAACGAGAGAAAATAGGAGCTAATTGCTCTTTTATTTCAGCTGAAATAAATGATCCATCCTCTTCTTTTGTTGCAGTATCCGCTTTGATCTCTTTTTTTGGCATACTATATTCTCTTTTTGGGATTGCGAGTCTATCATACTCGGCAGCTATATATTTTTCAAGTGAGGTAGCGGCGGTTGCACCATCGGACACAGCAGTTACAACCTGTCTTAAATTTTTAATACAGATGTCACCTGCGGCATAAACTCCGTCGATATTAGTCTTTCTGTTTTCATCGGTGATAATATATTTTTGTTCATTAAGGTCGATAATATCTGCAAAATTCTCACTTGCAGGTGCATAACCTGCAAATACAAAAACTCCTATTCCGTTTTCATCCGAAAAATCTTGCTCCTCGCCGTTTTTTTGAAGCTTAATTCCTTTGACGAAATTTTCTCCATAAACTTCCGCTACACTCGTGTTATAAAGAAGTTCTATCTTTTCATGCGCACGAACTTCCTCGACAACAGAGCCTGTGCAGGTGAAATCATCGCCTATGATTATCATATATATTTTACTTGCAAATCTTGTTAAAAATAAACTTTCTTCACAAGCCGCAAAGCCGCTTCCGACAACATAAATATCTTTACCTGTGAAAAATTCACCGTCACAAGTAGCGCAGTAGGCAACACCTCTGCCTTTAAATTCATCTTCCCCTTTAAAACCGACCATTCGGGGCGATGCTCCGCTTGCTATAATTACCCCTAAAGTGTCGAAATCGCCTTTATCGGTTTTAACAGTAAAATAGTCGCCACTTTTATTAAAACTATTAACATCACAGAGCAAAAATTCAGCGCCGAATGCTGCTGCTTGGCGTTGCATTTCTTTTGTTAATTCCTCACCGCTTGTATGATAAACGCCAGGGTAGTTTACAACTTCAGAGGTTATAGTTATCTGTCCTCCAAACTTGTTTTTCTCAAGTACCAAAGTTTTGTACTTTGCTCTTGCTGTATAAATTGCGGCAGAAAGACCAGCAGGTCCACCGCCGATTATAATTGCATCATAAAAATTTTCTTTTAAATTAGACACAGTATTCTCCTTCCTTTAATTTTACATAAATAACAAAAGGCTTAAAGCCATAATAAACATTCCGAGTATAAGTCCGTAAATTGATATGTGATGTTCGCCGTATTCTCTTGCAGAGGGCAACAATTCATCTAAACAGATATAGACCATTATTCCTGCAACTGCCGAGAAAACTATGCCAAAAAGCACATCTCCCATAAACTGAATTAGCAAAAAGTAGCCGACTATGGCACCTATTGGCTCTGATAATCCCGACAAAAAAGAAAATGTAAATGCCTTTTTTCTGCTCCTTGTTGCATAAAATACAGGCACTGCAACAGCTATTCCCTCGGGAATGTTGTGAATAGCGATAGCAAAAGCAATTGCTATTCCCGTTTCGGGGCTGTCGATAGCAGATATGAATGTTGCAAGTCCCTCAGGAAAATTATGAATTGCTATTGCCACTGCTGTGAAAAGTCCAATTCTCATTAAATTGGTTTTATGCTCGCCGCTCTCTCCGTCCATCTCCTCAACTATATGCACCTCATGAGGGTTGCCCATAGTGGGAATTAGTTTATCTATTAGAGCTATAAACAAAATTCCACCAAAAAAGCTTATAATCGAAATTAAATTACCTGTTCGCTCTCCATAAGTAGGAATGAGTGACTCAATTCCTTTTGGAAGAATCTCAACAAAAGAAACATAAAGCATTACACCAGCGGAAAGACCTAAAGAAAAGGATAGAAATTTTTTGTTGGTCTGATTAGTCAAAAGTGCCATAGCGCTGCCAATTCCTGTTGATAAACCGGCAAAAAGTGTTAGCCCGAAGGCAAATAGAATATCCATACTTTTATTATCAAACCTCCAACTTGCGGATAAAAATGTAAAAATAGAAAGGCGACAACCACTGCCACCTTTCTATTTGTTACTTATAGTATTCCAACTAAGTCAAGGCTTGGTTTGAGTGTCTTTTCACCTGGTTTCCATTTAGCTGGGCAAACTTCGTCGCCGTGCTCTGCAACGAACTGCAATGCCTGAACTCTTCTGAAAAGCTCGTCCGCATTTCTTCCAACATTCCCTGCAAGAACTTCATACGCTACAATTTTACCTTCAGGATTTACTATAAATGTTCCTCTCTCAGCAAGTCCTGCGTCTTCAATCATAACATCAAAATCACGAGCGAGTGCGCCTGTTGGGTCAGCAAGCATCGGGTATGCTATTTTTTTAATCGTATCTGAAGCATCATGCCATGCCTTATGAACAAAATGAGTGTCGCAAGAGACTGAATAAATCTCACAATTAACTGCTTTGAAATCTTCATATTTATTTGCTAAATCTTCAAGTTCTGTTGGGCAAACAAATGTAAAATCTGCCGGATAAAAGAAAAATACGCTCCATTTACCTAAAATATTCTCTTTTGTCACTTCTTTAAAACTATTTTCAATATAACTCTGAACCTTAAAATCCGCTACTTCTTTTCCTATCATTGACATAAATTATACCTCATTTCTATTAATAAGTTAGTTTTTTCTAACTTTTTTAATAGTATATATCATTTCATTAAAAATGTCAATAGGAATTTGCTATTTTACAAGATAAATTTAGATTATTAATAATAGATACTATTATTATGATGTTTTTTTAGCTAAACTAACTTAATGGTTACTGGAGGATGGATAAAATTTTTATATTGTCAAATTATAAAAAGTCCTTGACAAAGATAAATAGTTAGTCTAAAATAGTTAGTATAAAGTAGTTAGTTTAAAATATCTAATTTGATAAACAATAAAGGAGTAAGAAATGAGCGGTAAATTAATAAAAGCACTACACAAAATAACACACGATACGGCGTTGTATGAACTTAAGCGTCTTTATTCTCATGATAAAAAGAGCGATTTATCATATCACGATACCCTATATCTCAATATTATTGAGGCGCACCCGAATAAATATACATCTTCGCAAATAGCCGATTTATTAAAGATAACCCGCCCGTCGGTGACGGAAAAAATCAATCAGTTATGCAAAAAAGGCTATATTTTAAGGACACAGAGTAAAACAGATAAGCGGGTGTTTTATCTTTCGGTAAACCCAGATAGCCCGAAAGACTATGAAACAACTGCAAGTTATGAAGATGATTTAGAGCGAGATATGTTAGAAAAATTTGGTGAAGAAAAAATAAACTTATTATGTGATATGGTTGAATATCTGACGGATTTGTTATCTATGGATATTAGTGAGGAGAGAGAGATTAAGTGAGCAGTCCTTTAGCTAAAAATTATAATATGTCAGAACTTTTAAAATATACAATGCCAAGTATAATTATGATGGTATTTATGTCCACTTATACTATTATAGATGGAGTTTTTGTATCAGCATATGTTGGAGAAGATGCCTTAGCAGCTGTTAATTTAGTGATGCCGCTACTCGGTATAGTTATGGCGATAGGTCTTATGTTTGCAACAGGCGGCAATGCTGTTATTGCAAAATTATTAGGAGAGGGAAAAAAGAGAGAAGCACAGGAATTTTTAACGGTAATCTATATTATCGGTGGAATTATTGGTATATTTCTTACAGCGATTGTTTTAATTTTTCCCGATGAACTTCTTAATTTATTAAATGTGAGCGATAGCTTATATTCATTAGCGAGAGATTATATGCTAAGTTTAGCGGGGTTTTTAATTCCAGTCTTTTTTATGGTTTTTATTCAATCTTTTATGGTGACAGCTGGGCATCCGTTGTTTGGTCTTATGTTAAGCCTTGCAGGTGGTATTACAAATATACTGCTTGATTATATTTTCATTTCACCTGACCTATTGAATATGGGGATAACTGGAGCAGGTCTTGCGACTGGCATAGGAAATGCGCTTCCTGGAGTAATTGGTTTTTTCTATTTTTTATTTAACAGAAAATGCTCCATTCATTTTGTGAAACCGAAGTTTAGGAGAAAAACTCTCGGTCAAAGTATGTTTAATGGCTCATCAGAGCTTGTTGGCTCACTTGCAACATCAATAACAACACTTATGTTTAATTTTATCTTGATGAGGATGGTAGGGGATGCTGGAGTTGCGGCGATTAGCGTTATTTTATATATACAAATGTTTCAAAGTGCTATTTATTCAGGATATACTTTAGGTGTGTTGCCGATAATTGCATTTAAGTATGGCGAGGGAAATCACGATGGGCTGCGCAAAGTTATAACGCACAGTTTTAAGGTTATTTCGGCAGCTTCTATTCTTGTGATCGCATTAACTTTATTATTTTCAAGTGAGGCAGTTGGTATTTTCATTTCAAGGGATAGTGCGACATTTGAAATGGCGAGAAATGGGCTTTTGTTATTTTTACCGGCATATTTGTTTATGGGATTTAATATTTTCTTTTCAGCGATGTTCACCTCGCTATCGAACGGAAAAGTTTCGGCAATAATTTCAGTTTTAAGGAGCTTAGTGTTTATTGTTATTGCGCTTTTAATTTTGCCACAAATATTTAAACTAAACGGAGTTTGGCTTGCAGTTCCTGTTGCTGAGTTTTTAGCGATAATTGTATCATATTATTTTTATAAAAAGAACAAAAACCGCTATCATTATTAATAGAAAGAGAATTTATATGAATTTAACAGAAAAAAAACTATCAAGAAAACTTCCAAACTACAAAGAAGTTTGTGCATTTATGAAAAGGGTTTTTCCAAAAGAAGAGCTTATGCCTATCTGGCTTATAAGGCTCTTAACAACATTAAAGAAAAATTACGACTTTAAAGTCTATTATGAGAATGACCTATTTGTAGGAATTTTATTTACTATAGAATCTGTCGATACTTTATTTGTTTTCTATATCGCGGTGAATGATGAAATACATTCAAAAGGATATGGGTCAAAGTTATTAAATGTTATATTTGAAAAGTATCCTGATAAATCGGTAACGCTTTTTATTGAAACAATGGACGATAAAGATGCCGAAAATTATGAGCAAAGGGTTAAAAGGCTTGCCTTTTATGAGCGAAATGGTTTTTTCCATACAGGTATTAAAGCAGGCTTTAAAACTCCATTTGTTGATATCCTATCGACCGATAAAGGTTATGATGCTATAAAGGCAAAGAAGCTAATGAAGTCGATACCAATGAAAATCTTTTTACCAAATTAACTATAAGAAAAGAGATGTGGAAATGATGGAATTAACCATTAAAGTTATAGAAAAAGAAGAATGGGATACGATTGAAGAATTATCGGTTCATAGTGAGCAAAGCCATTTTATCGAAACATCAGCAGCCTGCTTAGACGACGCAAAAAATGATGCATACAATATGAAATGGAATTTCTATGGTATCTATTTAAATGACAAGTTAATAGGGTTTGCTATGCATGGCATATATGGGCGCATGCCTTTATCAGAAGTATGGCTTGATAGATTTATGATTGACAAAAATTACCAAGGCAAAGGGTATGGGAAAAAGTCTATGGAATTAATTATTGAAAAAATGCATGAAGAATATAACTGCGAAAAGTTATATTTATCGGTCCATGAGGATAATCATGCTGCAATCAAGCTTTATGAGAAATTAGGATTTAAAAAAACTCCACTAAAAGACCCAAAAGGCGAGCGGATTATGACGCGGACAAAGTGAGGATAAAATTTAGTTTTAAGCGAGAAAAATTTTAAAGTATGCTTGTTTTTTCAATAAGATAGAGTTTTTATATTTGCAACCACAACAAAAGCAAAGTTGTGGTTGATTTTTTTGTTTTAAAATATTTTCTTTTGCTATACTATAAAAGATAGGTTATTATTTATTATTGAGAAGTTAAATTTCAAAAAACAAATTCAATGCAAACACTTTTATCATTTCAAACGTTTACTATATGAAAGCGCTTTTAAAGATATAAAGGAGGTGTTGTTATCGATGAGCTATATCGGTTATTTTATAAAGATTTGCTATTCTTTTCAAGATCTTTAAATTATAACTTAGCAGATGATATTGTGTCCGAAACATTTTATCGCGCTGTTAAAAATACCGAAATTTTTGAAGAATTAACGGTAATACAGCAGAAGTCTTGGCTATTTAAAACGGCGAGAAATATATTTATTGATATGTATAGAAAAGCCTCTCGTGAACTATCTGATGAAATACAAGGCGATTTAACCTATCAAAAAGATAGTTATTTAAGTCTCTATATTTATGATTTAAATCTAAACGAAGATGATAAAAATTTGGTTCTTTTAAGATATGTTTATGGATACAACTCCAAAGAAATAGGAAAACACCTTAAAATAAGCCCGGATACTGTGCGCTCAAGATTATTAAATATAAGAAAGAAACTGAAAAAGGAGATAGAATATAATGATTGAAAATATTTTTAAGAAGAAAAGCTTTATATTAAATTGCGATATTTGCGATACAAGAAAGGTTATCGAAAATATATTCGACGGATATGAGAATATTATCATTAATGCGAATCTGGTTATTCAAGATAGCGTGAGCAAGGAAATTCTTATGAAGTATCCGGTAATAATGAATTGTCATACGATGATTGATAGTGATAAGGAAATTGTCGTTACAGAGAAGATGACTATTACAAAAGAGAGCGTTATAGAGGAAGAGAAGATATATATTATCAAAGCCCAGCTAAAGATAGAAAAAGGCAGTGAAGATGTATTAGCAAGATTTTATAAAGCTTATTCTCTCGGCTCTGCGAGATACCCTGAGAGCGTTGCAACTATGCTATCTAATTTTACTTTTACTGGCGATACACTTATTTTCCCCGATGACAGCATTATAATGGACAATACCATGTTTATTGACGATGTTTTTGAAATAACGTCTAAAGAAAATGCATTATATTATACAAAAAACAAAATTGTTATTTCAAAGATAGATATCTCTACTATAATCTCGAAGAAAATCAAATTTAAAACCAAAAAGCTTGTTGTAGATAAAGCTCTTTTAGCTAAAACTCTGCCTCTTTTCAATTCAGATGTAGAACTTGTGGTTTTACCAGAAAACTGCAGTTATCATAATGGAAATGCAGATTTAAATACTCCCTTTGTTAAAAAGTACGGTGGGAATGTTTATGTTGATGGCTCTGTTACCGTGACTGATGAAAGCGATCTTGGGAATATTGAATATCTTTTTGTTAATGGAGATGTAAATATCATTAAAAGATTGCAAGATGATTTTATGAAACTCAATGCAGTGTATAATAATATGAATTTCATAAAAGGTAAGCTATTGGGTAATTGCGGAAGCATAACCATAGATAAATTTATCCTCGAGACAAATAAAGACGGCGTTTCGGTAGAGAATTTTGGTAACGCAATTATAAAAGATGATGTTCAACCAGAACTTATTGCAAATCGACTTAGCATTCGCAACGGAGGGAATATCTATTGCACAGAAGAACAAATTAGCATGGTACAGACGGTAGCAACTAATGTTGGCAATATCGCTATTTCAAAAAAGGACGATGGGATTTTGATGAAAGCTATTACCGCAGCATTATCAAACAAGATAGTAAATGCCGATTATTATGTTTTATAGATAATTTCTGGTTTGCTTTGCCGATAAAACCATTTTAAATTTATCACTTGAAAATCTCTTTTTTCTATGCTATAATACAAACAAATTAAAACGACAATGAAGTCATAATCAAGCGGATAGAGATATCTGCTTGTTTATGGCTTTTGTTTTTTTAAGAAGAAACTCGTTATTTGGAGGATTTTTATGAGGTATAAAACATTGTATGAGCAGAGGTTTGAGCATGATGCTTGTGGTATAGGGGCTGTTGTCTCCATCGATGGAAAGAAGAGCTATCGGGTGGTATCTGATGCGCTTACTATCGTTGAAAAACTTGAGCATAGAGCTGGTAAAGATGCTCTTGGTGAAGTTGGGGACGGTGTTGGAATACTTCTTCAGATATCTCATAGTTTTTTTGGAAAACTTGAAATGGGTTTCGATATTGGTGATGAGCGGGATTATGGTATCGGTATGTTTTTTCTTCCGCAAAATAATCTTTATCGCAAACAGGCAAAAAAAATGTTTGAAATTATTGCGAAAAAAGAGGGAGTTTGTTTTTTAGGATGGAGAAAAGTTCCGATAAATCCAGAGATACTCGGTAAAAAAGCTCTTGATGAGATGCCATATATCGAGCAGTGCTTTATTAAAAGACCTGATAATATTGATAGAGGTATAGATTTTGATAGAAAACTATATGTTATTCGTCGTGAGTTTGAGCAGAGTAAAACAAGCACCTATATTGCGAGTCTTTCATCGAGGACTATCGTTTATAAGGGAATGTTTTTGGTCGAGCAGCTTCGCGAATTCTATCTTGACCTGCAAAACACCGATTATAAATCAGCAATAGCAATGGTGCATTCAAGGTTTTCAACCAATACAAATCCAAGCTGGGAGCGCGCTCACCCAAACAGAGTTATTTTGCACAACGGTGAGATAAATACCATAAGAGGTAATGCCGACCGTATGCATGCTCGCGAGGAAACGCTTGAATCAGCGCTTTTAGGGGATGATATAAGCAAGGTTTTGCCTGTTATAGACAACGAGGGTAGTGACTCAGCGATGCTTGATAATACCCTTGAGTTTCTATATCTAAATGGAATGGATTTACCCCTTGCGGTTATGGCAACTATACCAGAACCTTGGAAAAACGATCCTTATATGAGCCGTGAGAAGAAGGATTTCTTCCATTACTACGCAACGATGATGGAGCCATGGGATGGCCCTGCCGCTATTCTTTTCTCAGATGGAGATATAATGGGCGCAGTGCTTGATAGGAATGGGCTTCGTCCATCAAGATATTATATAACCGATGAAAATACCCTTATCCTATCATCAGAGGTTGGGGTTTTGGATATTCCTGCAAAAAGCATTGTTGAGAAATCTCGTTTACAACCGGGTAAAATGCTACTGGTAGATACCAAAGAGGGCAGAATTATATCTGATGATGAATGCAAAAACAGATATGCCACCCAAAACCCTTATGGCGAATGGCTTGATAGAAATCTTCTAAAGCTAAAAGAGCTTTCTATTCCAAATAAAAAGGTCGAGACCCACTCACCAGAGATGCGCGATAAGCTATATAAAGTTTTTGGATATACCTATGAAGATGTTAAGAGTATTGTTTTGCCGATGGCGAGAAATGGCCTTGAAGCAACTGCGGCTATGGGAACAGATATACCGCTTGCAGTTTTATCAGAGAGGCATCAGCCGCTATTTCGGTATTTCAAGCAACTTTTCGCTCAGGTGACAAATCCGCCAATCGATTCATTGCGAGAGGAGATAGTAACTGATACTACTGTTTATATAGGCTCTGATGGAAATCTCCTTTGCGACAGTGCAAAAAACTGCACTGTTCTTGAGGTGCAAAACCCTATTTTAACAGGAACAGACCTTATAAAGATTAAAAATCTAAACAGAGATGGCTTTATAACTAAAACTGTTTCACTCTGCTATTATAAAAATACTTCACTTGAAAATGCGCTTGAGCAGCTTTTTGTTAAGTGCGATAAAGCATATAAAAAAGGTGCTAATATAATTGTTTTATCCGATAGGGGAATTGATGAAAACCATGTTGCTATTCCCTCGCTGCTTGCTGTTTCTGCGATGGAGCAGTATCTGATAAAAACAAAGAGAAGGACGGCTATTTCAATAGTGCTTGAGAGCGGTGAGCCTCGAGATGTTCACCAGTTTGCAACGTTGCTCGGTTATGGTGCTCGCGCAATCCACCCATATCTTGCGCATGAATGCATTGCCGACTTAATAGAAAACAAAATCCTCGATAAAGACCTATACAGAGCAATAGAGGACTACAACCATGCTGTTTTGCATGGTGTTGTGAAGGTTTCGGCGAAGATGGGTATCTCGGCTCTTCAGTCCTACCAGTCTGCTCAGATATTTGAAGCGGTTGGAATTAATAAAGAGGTAATTGATAAATATTTTACAAATACGATATCAAGAGTTGGTGGTATAGGCCTTGCTGAGATAGAGCAGGGGGTTGAATATCGTCATGGAACTGCATTTGATCCACTCGGACTTACTGTTGATGGAACTCTTGATAGTACAGGATTTTTAAAGATGCGCGCAGGTGAGGATAAAGAGGATCATCTATATAATCCAGCGGTGATAGTTGCTATGCAGCAGGCTGTTCGCAATGGCGATTACAAAAGATTTAAAGAATACACCGCAATGGTTGATGATATCCATAAACCGCACACTCTAAGAGGTCTTTTAGCATTTAATTTTGAAGAGAATAAAGAGATACCAATAGATGAGGTTGAGTCGGTAGAGGAGATAGTGCGAAGGTTTAAAACGGGTGCTATGTCTTATGGTTCTATCTCAAAAGAGGCGCATGAATGCATGGCAATTGCTATGAATACGCTCGGCGGTAAATCAAACTCTGGCGAGGGCGGAGAAGAGCCAGATAGGCTTGGAACAGAGAGAAACAGCGCTATAAAACAGGTAGCATCTGGGCGATTTGGAGTTACAGGTGAATATCTATTGAGTGCAAATGAAATTCAGATAAAGATGGCGCAAGGAGCAAAACCTGGTGAGGGCGGTCATCTGCCGGGTGGGAAAGTTTATCCATGGATTGCAAAAACAAGGCATTCAACCCCGGGTGTTTCGCTTATCTCACCACCACCGCATCATGATATCTATTCAATTGAGGATTTAGCACAACTTATCTATGACCTTAAAAATGCAAACAGAGCAGCTCGAATTTCGGTAAAGCTTGTCTCTGAAGCGGGAGTTGGAACGATAGCAGCGGGGGTTGCGAAGGCAGGTGCTTCGGTTATTTTAATATCAGGCTATGATGGCGGAACTGGAGCTGCACCAATTAGCTCAATTTTAGATGCAGGTCTGCCTTGGGAGCTTGGACTCTCAGAAGCGCATCAAACTCTTATCCAAAACGGACTCCGTTCGAGCGTTGTCCTTGAGACGGACGGTAAGCTTATGAGCGGTCGCGATGTTGCAATAGCTGCTATTCTCGGCGCTGAGGAGTTTGGTTTTGCAACTGCTCCGCTTGTTTCTATGGGATGTATGATGATGAGGGTTTGCAATCTCGATACATGTCCAGTAGGTATTGCAACGCAAAATGAAAAACTGCGAGCGCGTTTTCGTGGTAAACCAGAGCATGTTATTAATTTTATGCGTTTTATCGCGCAAGAAGTTCGTGAGATAATGGCGGCACTCGGTGTGCGAACTGTCGATGAGCTTGTTGGGAATACAAACTTAATAAAAGTTAAAGAAAAAAAGGTTACAAAGCGAGCAGAGCTTGTTGATATGTCAAGAATTATATCGAGTGAGTATGCAGACTATAAAGAAAAAATATTCAACCCCAAAAATGCATTTGATTTTAAACTATCAAAAACATTAGATGAAAAAGAGCTTTTAGGCAGGTTTGAAAAGTCTATAAAGAGCGGTAAAAAGCAGACTGAAGAGATTTGCGTTTCAAGCATAGATAGAACACTCGGAACGATTTTAGGCTCTGAAATTGCTAAAAAACATAAAAACACTCTCGCAGATGATACCTATACCGTTTTGTGCAAAGGTGGAGTTGGGCAGTCTTTTGGGGCATTTATTCCAAAGGGGCTAACCCTTAAAATCGAGGGTGATGTAAACGATTATATGGGAAAAGGGTTATCAGGGGGCAAAATAGTTGTTGTACCGCCAAAGGAGAGCGGTTTTGTTGCAGAAGAAAATATTATTATCGGAAACGTTGCCTTCTATGGAGCGACCGCTGGAGAGAGCTATATTAACGGCATTGCAGGCGAGAGATTTATGGTTCGAAATTCAGGTTGCACAGCTGTTGTTGAGGGGTGCGGTGACCATGGGCTTGAATATATGACTGGTGGGCGTGCTGTTATCCTCGGTGAAACTGGCAAAAATTTTGCTGCAGGAATGAGCGGCGGAATAGCTTATCTGCTCGATAAAAAACGAGATTTATACCTAAAACTCAACAAAGAGTTTGTCTCGATGTATGACGTCTGCGATAACTGCGATATTAGCGAGCTTAAAGGTCTTATAACAAAGCACTATGAACATACAAAATCCAAAAAAGCTAAAGAGATATTAGAAAATTTTAAAGAATATCTCCCGTATTTTAGAAAAATTGTTCCAAATGATTATAAAGCAATGCTTGCGAGGATTGAGAGCTATAAAGAGAGCGGTATGTCGGATGAAAAAGCTCGCATGGAAGCATTTTCTGCTTCACTAAAGGGTTAAGGAGGGGATTTCATGGGAAAGCCAACAGGTTTTTTAGATTTTGATAGAAAAGCAAATAGGCGGATATCTGTCCGTGAGCGGATTTTAAACTTTGATGAGTTCTATAATATAAATGATGAAGAGGAAAGGCGGCGTCAGGGTGGCAGATGTATGAACTGTGGTGTACCATTTTGCGGTTCTGCGCTCACGCTGTCAGGTATGGTTACCGGCTGTCCACTTAATAATCTCATTCCTGAGTGGAATGATGAGATTTATGGTGGCAACTATTCGCATGGCCTTGCAAGGCTTTTAAAAACAAGCTGTTTTCCAGAATTTACCGGTAGAGTTTGCCCGGCGCTATGTGAGAAAGCTTGCATAAATGGTATGGAGGGTGATGCCGTTACCATACGAGATAATGAGCTGTTTTTAATAGAAGAAGGTTTTAAAAATGGACTTATGAAACCAAAAGTGCCAAAGGTGCGAAGCGATAAGAAAATAGCAGTTATAGGATCGGGTCCTGCCGGTCTTGCGGTTGCAGACAGGCTAAACAAGAGGGGTCATAACGTTACCGTATTTGAGCGAGATGATAGATTTGGTGGGCTTTTAATGTATGGTATTCCAAATATGAAGCTTGATAAAAAGATCGTTGAAAGGCGAATATCGCTTATGGAGCAAGAGGGGATAACGTTTATCGGAAATATGGATTTTGGAAAAAATTTATCTACCGAAGAGCTTGAGGCTGATTTTGATGTAATTGTTCTTGCTTGTGGAGCAAAAAAAGCGAGAGACTTGAATATTCCAAACAGAGAGAGTGCTGGAATATTTTTTGCAGTTGATTTTCTATCAAGCACGACGAAAAGTCTTGTTTCAAACAATCTTGAGAATGGAAATTATCTGAGCGCAAAAGATAAAAATGTTATAGTTCTTGGTGGTGGCGATACAGGGAATGACTGTATAGGAACCGCTATAAGACATGGTGCGAAATCGGTTGTGCAACTTGAGATGATGCAACCGTTGCCAGAGAGCAGAGCAGAGGATAATCCATGGCCTGAATGGCCGAGAGTTTTAACTACCGACTATGGTCAGCAAGAAGCTGCTGAGCTATTTTCAAAAGATCCAAGAGTTTTTGGTACAACAATTAAAGAGATAGTAGTTGATGATAATAAAATAGTTGGTGTTATAAGTGTTTTGGTCGAGTTTCAAGATGGGAAGCTATGCGAAATTTCTGGGAGCGAAAAACGGCTTGATTGCGATATGCTGCTTATTGCAGCAGGATTTACAGGCTATGAGGAGTATTCAGCAGCAGGTATGAAAATACCATCCAAAAGCGATTTATCATTTAAAACAGATAAAGAGAATGTCTTTTGTTGCGGCGATATGAAAAGAGGTCAGTCGCTTGTTGTTTGGGCGATTGCTGATGGTATAAGCTGCGCAAAAGAAGTTGATGAATATCTTTTAGAGTATTAATTTTATTTTACAATCTTCACCTCCATTAAAAAAGGTTGCTGTTTTTTAACAGTAACCTTTTTGTTTAAAATATGCATACACATAAAAAAGACGCTGTCAAAGCGTCTTTTTTTATAAGCTATTATCTATTTTAGCGGCTCTTTTAGCTGCCATTTGCCTTTATCATCTTTATAGAAGATATCGGTATTGTAGAATTTATCAAGGATTGCATAGAACTCGCTCTCAGAATAACCAACAAAATCACAGAAATCACGAACACAATATGGATCAAGTGCACCGTCGCGCTCGTTTATAAGCTTCACAGCCTCTTCTCTTGTCATCATGCCATAGCGGATAGTTCTTGCAGTATAGTCAGTTGCTGCGGCATGGCCGAATTTTGGATATTTTAGCCATGAATGAACAAGATAAGCTCTGCTATCTATCTGGTCAAACATCTCAACGTGATGCTGCCTATCCCACTCATGTGTTAAATCGTGGAAACCGCGGCTTTTTGCAAAATTGTAGTTTTTATAGCTGTTCCATTCAGTGAAATATGATAGATAGAACGGGTCGAGTTTTGCAAGCTCATCCGCTGTTGGAGCAATAGTGAGGCTTAGATCGTTCTCGGTAACACCGTCGCCTATAAGCTCTTTTGTATCAATTCCAACTGCGACACCGTTGTTTATCTGCTCTTTTGCAGAGTAGGTCTCTTCATCGGTAACGCCGCCATACTCATAGCTAACATTCTCACCATAGCAGAGCATCGGTGTATTGAATTTTAGCGCCATATGGAGCGGGAAGGTATAGATTAGTCTGTCTACAAACCAAGTTGGCTTTCCATATTTTTCAAAGAATTTCTTCATCAGAATTTTCTGGACTTTGATATTAGGCTTACAGCTAATAATTGTGCAACCAAATTCTTCGCTTATGTTTTTTAGGTTGTGGATACCAGCGTCGGTCATTGGGAAGTTATCCTCAACTGAGAATAGAATAGGGTTCATTCCCATAACTTCCTTTAGCATATAAACCTGAAAATGGCTATCTTTACCGCCTGAAACCGCAACAGCACAGTCGTAACCACCAGGACCGTTGCATCCTCTATATTTATCGCAAAGAGCTTTGAATTCCTCAAATCGTTTATCCCAGTCGACGTTTTTTCTGTTATCATAGTGGTTGCATGCTGTGCACACACCCTTCTCATCAAACATAATTCCGGGTCTTGTGTCTGGCATTGTGCATTTAGTACAGTATTTCATCTTTCTTCTCTCCTAACTAATTGTTTTAAATATTATTTCTTAAGGCGATTTGTTGCTTTTATTATATTATCTCTATCGCCAAATGCCGTGAGTCTAAAATAGCCTTCGCCTGCGGTTCCAAAGCCGCTTCCTGGTGTTCCGACAATGTTATAATCATTGAGTAACATATCAAAATATTCCCATGAACTCATGCCCTGAGGGCAGGAAAGCCAGATATATGGAGAATTTTCTCCGCCAGTAAAGCTTATATTTTGCTTTGCAAAAGCTTCCATAATAATCTGCGCATTCTCAAGATAGTATTTTATATTTGCAGTTATCTCTTTTTGACCTTGACTGCTAAAAACAGCCTCGGCTCCACGCTGAACGATATATGGAACACCATTAAACTTTGTTGTTTGTCGGCGAAGCCAAAAACTGTTTAGCATATCGCCATTCATGCAAAGCTCTTTTGGAACAATAGTATATCCGCATCTTGTACCTGTAAATCCTGCGGTTTTTGAAAATGAGCAGAATTCTATTGCGCATTTTTTAGCGCCTTCAATCGAATAGATTGAAGAGGGGAGGGTTTTATCGGTGATAAATGCTTCGTAGGCACTGTCGAATAATATAACTGCCTGCTCTTTTATAGCGTAATCGACCCATATTTTTAGCTGCTCTTTATTATAAACAGCGCCCGTTGGGTTATTTGGCGAGCATAGATATATTATATCTGCGTGGATATTCGGGTCTGGCATTGGGAGGAAATTATTTTCAGCATTGCCATCAATTAAGATAATCTCTCTGCCATCCATAACGTTTGTATCAACATAAACGGGGTAGACGGGATTTGGAATAAGGACTACATTATCTTTATCAAAGATATCGAGAATATTTCCAAGATCACTTTTAGCCCCATCGCTTACAAAAATCTCATCAACGCCAAGATTTATCCCTTTGGTTGTATAATAACCAGCAATTGCCTCTCTTAAAAAGGAATAACCTTGCTCTTCTCCATAACCTTTAAATGTTTCACTCTTAGACATCTGTGAAACTGCATTTTGCATTGCTATAATCGAGGAGTTTGGTAGCGGCAATGTAACATCACCTATCCCAAGTCTTATTATATCACTTTTTGGATTATTTTCTATATAATCCGCCACCTTCTTTGCTATATTTGAAAAAAGATAGCTTTTCTCTAAATTTTTATAGTTTCTATTTAGTTTCATATATCGCCTCCATCATCAAGTGCAGCTTTCACAAGACCTAAAAAGAGCGGATGCGCTCGGTTTGGTCTGCTTTTAAATTCAGGGTGAAACTGCGCTGCTACAAAATATCTACAACTGCTGTTCTCAACTGCCTCAACAAGCGTTTCATCAGGCGAGAGACCGCAGATTGTTAGTCCTTTTTCGACCATAATGTCGCGGTATGCATTATTAAACTCAAATCGGTGTCGGTGGCGCTCATCGATAAGCTGTGAGCGATAAAGACTCTCAAGTTTTGTTCCAGCAACTATTTTACAAGGATATGAACCGAGTCTCATAGTGCCGCCCTTATCGGTAATGTTTATCTGATCCTCCATAATGTGGACCACTGGGTGGATAGAATATTTATCAAACTCTGAAGAATTTGCGCTTTCAAGCTTGCAAACATTTCTTGCGAATTCAATAACTGCAATCTGCATACCAAGGCAGATACCAAGAAATGGAATATCATTCTCCCTTGCATACCTGCAGGCGGTTATCTTGCCTTCAATGCCTCTGTCGCCAAATCCACCTGGAACAATCATGCCATCTATATTTTCAAAAAGCTTCGGTGAGCTTATAGGGGTTACCGTTTCACTATCAATCCATTCGATTTCGATTTCTGCCCCCTCGCTATAACCCGCATGTTGAAGTGCTTCTGATACCGATAGATATGCATCATGCAACTGAACATACTTTCCAACAATTGCAATAGTTACCTTCTTTTTTCTATCATCTATCTTCTTTAGCATGGTTTTCCATTCGGTTAAATCGCAGGGGTTTGCATTGATATTAAGCTCTCTACATACTATCTCATCAAGGCCTCTTTCATGAAGCATAAGCGGAGCTTGATATAGATGCGGCATCGTTGCATTTTCAATAACGCAGTCTCTGCGTACATTGCAAAACATCGAGAGCTTTTCAAGGGTATCTTCATCTATCGGCTCATCTGCTCTTGTTATGATAATATTCGGTGAAATACCAATTGAACGAAGCTCTTTTACCGAGTGCTGAGTTGGTTTTGATTTATGCTCACCGCTCCATTTTAGATAGGGTACGTATGTTACATGTATAAACAAGCAATTTTCATTTCCAACTTCAAGTGAGAGCTGGCGTATAGCCTCTAAAAACGGCTGACACTCGATATCGCCAGATGTTCCGCCAATCTCGGTTATAACTATATCGGCACCGCTATATTTTGCATTATCATAGATAAACTGCTTAATTTCAGTTGTTATATGAGGAATTACCTGAACGGTTTTTCCAAGGTATCCGCCTTGTCGCTCTCTTGTTATAACATTGTGGTAAACTCGCCCTGAGGTTAGATTTGAATGTTTAGTAAGGTCTTCATCTATAAATCTCTCATAATGCCCAAGGTCGAGGTCGGTTTCAGCGCCGTCATCGGTGACATAAACTTCACCATGCTGGTAAGGGCTCATAGTTCCTGGATCAACGTTCATATATGGATCGAGCTTTTGAGCTGCCACCTTTAACCCACGCTGTTTTAATAGTCTGCCAAGGCTTGCGGCTGTTATACCTTTGCCAAGCCCTGAAACAACTCCTCCAGTTACGAATATATATTTTGTCATATTAAAACCTCTCCATCAAAAACTTTCACACAACCACCAGTCATAAAAACGGTCTTATCGGTATATCGTATAGTTAAATCCCCGCCCAAAAGAGAAACAGAAACATCGGTATCTTTTTTGCAAAATCCAAGTTTCACAGCTGCAGCAACTGCAGCGCAAGCACCGGTACCACAAGCTTTTGTTTCACCACTGCCTCGCTCCCAAACTCTCATTAGAAGCTTTGTCGGCGAGATAACTTTTATAAACTCAACATTTGTTTTTTCAGGAAAAATAGCAGCGTTTTCTATAGGTTTTCCGAGGCTTTCAACAGCAACAGTTGATAAGTCTTCCATATCGTCAAAACCGAAAATCACAGCATGCGGATTTCCCATCGAAAGGCAGGTGATATTATATGAAGCGCCATCAATATCAACAGCCCTGTCAACTATTTCCTCACCGTCCAACTTAACAGGTATTAAAGCTGGGTTGAAAATTGCTTTACCCATATTAACGCGAACAGTTTTAACAAAGTCGTTTTCTAAAAAAAGTTCAAGGGTTTTTATTCCGCTTAGCGTTTCAATTGTAATTGTTTCTTTTTTTACAATATCATTCTCATAAAGATATTTCGCAACGCAGCGAATAGCGTTGCCGCACATCCTACCCTCGCTGCCATCTATATTAAACATACGCATTTTCGCATCTGCTGTATCTGAGGGCATTATTAAAACTATACCATCTCCACCAATGCCGCTATTTCTGTCCGATAGTTTTATAGCGAGTGCAGATGGGTCGGGGAGTGGATTTTCTCCCGTCGCATAATTATTAAATAGATTAAAATAGATATAGTCGTTTTTGCAACCATGCATCTTTGTAAATTTAATTTTCATATTTATAACCACCTATCTATCTTCATATAATTTAAGAATTCCCTCGGCAACTGAGCGCTTTGTAACTCGGTTATCCATAGCTTGCTTTTCAATATGCTTATGCGCCTCTTCCTCACTCATATTGAGGTATGAAACAAGCATATGCTTTGCTCGATCAACTATTTTAATATCCTCGATTTTCGATATCAATTTTGCATTTTCTTTTTGCATTATAGAGAGCCTATTGAAAGATGCTTTGGCAAGTTTTAGCGAAAACCAAAACATATTTCTGTTAATTGGCTTTGATACGGTTATAACACCAAAGTCCTCAACCGCTAAAGAGACTTCATCGTAATAATCAGCGTTTACGAGTAAGACAACTTGACTTCGGTATTTTGAGGCTATATCTTTTGATAACCGCTCACCTGTTTCATCTTTGAGTGGTGAATTTATAATTACGATATCAAAATCTTGCTCGCTTAGTTTACGTCTCGCCTCTGATACCGAGGTGGTAACAACAATTCTATCTATAGAGAATTCTTGGAGTTGTTGTTTTATAAAGTCTGAAGCCTTTAAAACAGCAGAAACAATCAATCCGGTTTCGATATTCACCACCTCCATTAATTTTAGTTTTAGCTATTAAAACTGACGAAAATAATTGTACTCTTCAAATTCATGCTTATCAAATGCATTTTCAAAGCTTATGATCTCTTCTCTTTTTTTCTCAATATAATCAGAGAGGAAAGCATCGCCAAGAACCGACTTTACAAAATCTGATTTTTCAGCAATATCAAGCGCTGTTTTTAAGTCTTTTGGGAGCTTATCAAAATTTTGCTCGGTATTTTTATCAAAATCTTTTGCTATATCCATTTTAATGTTATTATCAATACCATATAGTCCAGCACGAATTATCAGCGCAAAAGCAACATAGGGATTAACTGTTGGGTCAGGGGAGCGCAGGGTAACTCTTGTTCGTCTATTACCCTCTTTTGGCATCGTTAAGAGCTGCAGAGTGTTTTTTTCTGAAAATGCTATATTAAATGGAGCAAACATCTCTCCAAATCTTTCATATGAATTTATATTTGGGTTTAAAAATGCTGTTATCTCGGCAATTTTAGATAGTATCCCTGCAATAAAATTCTCGGTAATTTCAGAGTCGTTTGCAAAAAGGTTCTCCCCGTTTTGCATAAGAGTTAAATTAATATGCATACCGCTTCCGCTCTTTCCAGCAAGGGGTTTTGGCATAAAAGATGCAAAAAGACCGTTTCTGGCAGCTATCGCCTTAACAACCGACTTGAATGTTAAAAAATTATCGGCAGAAATAAGCGCATCGCTATATTTAAAATCTATCTCATTTTGACCAGGACCTTTTTCATGATATGAGGCTTCAGGGTGCAGGCCCATCTCTTCGAGAGTGAGGTCTATTTCTCTTCTTATGTTTTCACCTTTATCAAGCGGAGCTATATCGAGGTATCCGCCATTATCGAGCGTCTCATAAGTAGGTTCTCCCGTTTCAGCTGTTTTGAAAAGATAAAATTCGCAATCAGAACCAATTTTGCAGCTATAACCTTGTTTTGATGCGTGGGATAGGGTGTTTTCAAGTATATATCTGCTATCGCGCTCATATCTCTCGCCGGTTAACGTTTTTATATCGCAGTAAAAACGAATAACACGACCGCGATCTGGACGCCAAGGAAGGACGGTTAAGGTTTGGGGGATTGGGTGCAGTTTTAATTCGCATCTTTCTGCTCCTTCAAACCCATTTACCGCAAATCCATCAATGGTAATACCTTTTTCAAAGGCACGTTGAAGTTCGCCACTTAATATAGAGATGTTTTTGTGAACTCCGAAGGGGTCACAGAAGCTAAGCCGAGCAAACTTCACATCATTTTCATCTGCAAAATTTAATATTTCTTTAATAGTTGTATTCATAAACTATTCGACCTTTCTACTTATTCTATTTAATAAATATAATATTATTTAGCATCTTTTTCAATAGAAAAACAAAAAAAGCGGTCATCAAATAGATATTTTGCGTCTTTTGACACAGCATCTATTGATGAACGCCGTTGTTCACGAGAATTATTATAACTGCATAAGATTGATATGTCAAGAAAAAAGTTTTGAAAAAAGTTGTTGACAGAAAATTATTACTGTGATATACTGCATAGCATAGACAGCAAAGGCGCTGTGAGCTTATTCGGCTCGCAGTGTCTTTTTTTGTTTTTAAAACGAAAGAAATCAAATTCGAGAGGAGAAAATTATGAGTACCGTTAAAAAGGTTTATGGCTATAAATCGCCACTGTCGATTTATGAAACACAAAAAGCAATTGGAATGTTGAAGAGGGATTTTGAAGATAATCTTTCAGCGAAACTGAATTTAGCAAGGGTTTCGGCTCCGCTTTTTGTTCTACCGAAAACCGGTCTTAATGATGACCTGAACGGTATCGAGCGTGCGGTTGAATTTGATGTTAAAGAGACAGGAGAGGTTTTGCAGATAGTTCATTCGCTTGCTAAATGGAAAAGAATGGCGCTTCACAGATATGATTTTAAAGTAGGTGAAGGTCTATATACCGATATGAACGCTATAAGACGAGATGAGGAAATGGATAATCTCCACTCTATATATGTTGACCAGTGGGACTGGGAGAAGGTTATAAACAGAGAGACAAGAACAATAGAAGAACTTAAAGCAACAGTTACAAAAATAGTTGATGCTATCTGTGATACACAGGATGCTGTGAAAGCAGCTTACCCATCGCTTAAAACAACCCTTTCCAGAGATGTTAAATTTGTAACAACTCAGGAACTTGAAGATTTATATCCAACACTTACCCCGAAAGAGCGAGAAGATGCCTACTTAAAGGAGCATAAGACTGCATTTATCATGCAGATAGGTGATAAATTAAAGTCAGGGGCTAAACATGATGGAAGAGCTCCAGATTATGATGACTGGGCGCTAAACGGCGATATAGTTTTCTGGAGTGAAACCCTTGAATGCGCATTTGAGGTTTCATCAATGGGAATAAGAGTTGATGAAAAATCTCTATCTGAGCAGCTAACAAAAGCTGGATGCGAAGAGCGTCGAGAATTACCGTTCCACAAAGCACTTCTTGCAGGAGAGCTCCCACTCACTATGGGAGGCGGTATAGGACAGTCGAGATGCTGTATGCTGCTGCTTGAAAAAATGCATATAGGCGAGGTTCAAGTCTCTTACTGGGATGAATCAACTGTTTTAAGTTGCAGTGCCGATGAGATACAACTTCTATGATAGATTGATAATAAGGAGATAATAATATGAATGATATTCCAAATATATTCGGAAGTATGGTTTTTAACGATAAGGTTATGAGAGCAAGACTTCCAAAAGATGCCTATAAAACACTAAAAAGAACAATGGCAATGGGAAAGCATTTAGATGCAGATATAGCGAATATTGTTGCGAATGCTATGAAGAATTGGGCGGTTGAAAAAGGCGCAACCCACTTCACCCATTGGTTCCAGCCGATGACTGGGATAACAGCTGAAAAGCACGATAGCTTTATCTCGCCAACTGATGATGGTAGTATCATAATGGAGCTTACCGGAAAAGAGCTTATTAAGGGAGAGCCAGATGCATCGAGTTTTCCATCAGGTGGTCTTCGCGTAACATTTGAAGCAAGAGGGTATACCGTTTGGGATACAACATCATATGCTTTTATAAAAGACGATACCCTATGCATTCCAACTGCGTTCTGCTCATATAGCGGGGAGGCACTTGATAAAAAAACACCGCTACTTCGTTCAATGGAAGCAATAGATAAGCAGGCTATGAGGGTACTTCGTCTGTTTGGAAATGATACTGCAAAGAGGGTTAATACAACAGTAGGTCCTGAGCAGGAATATTTTCTTGTTGACAAGGAGATGTATAAAAAGCGTCCAGACCTTGTAAATTGTGGTAGAACGCTGTTTGGTGCAAGACCTGCTAAAGGGCAAGAGATGGATGACCATTATTTTGGAAGTTTGAAGTCAAAAGTTTCAGCGTATATGAAAGAGCTCGATGAAGAGCTTTGGAAACTTGGAATTTTGGCAAAGACTAAACATAATGAGGTTGCTCCAGCGCAACATGAGTTTGCTCCGATTTTCACAACAACAAATATAGCGACCGACCATAACCAGCTGACAATGGAGCTTATGAAAAGCATTGCAAGCAAACATGGACTTGTCTGTTTGCTTCATGAGAAGCCATTTGCAGGGGTCAATGGCAGCGGTAAACATAACAACTGGTCTCTTTCAACCGATACAGGTATAAATCTTTTAGAACCAGGAGAAACACCGCATGAGAATGCGCAGTTCTTACTATTTTTGTCGGCAGTTGTTAAGGCGGTGGACTTATATCAGGATATGCTTCGCGTATCGGTAGCTTCTGCTGGAAACGATCATCGTCTTGGCGCGAATGAAGCACCGCCGGCGATTGTTTCAATCTTCCTTGGTGATGAGCTAACAGATATCCTTGAAGCTTTAAAAGGCGGAAATGAATATGTTGATACAGGTAAAGTTGAGATGCAGATAGGGGCAACTGTTCTACCGCATTTTAGAAGAGATACAACAGATAGAAACAGAACATCTCCATTTGCATTCACAGGTAATAAGTTTGAGTTTAGAATGATTGGCTCTACATTTTCTATATCGGGGCCAAATATTGTACTAAATGCGGCAGTAGCTGAAGTTTTAGGTGGTTTTGCAGATATCCTTGAAAATGCAAACGACTTCAGCACAGCGCTAAAAGAGCTTATAGCAAAAACGATAAGAGAGCATGACAGAATAATATTCAACGGCAACAACTATTCGGATGAGTGGGTTGAAGAGGCGAAACGCAGAGGGCTTTCAAATCTTATGACGACAGTTGATGCACTTCCAAAGTTTATCGATAAGAAAAATATTGATATGTTTGTTGCGGGTGGGGTATTTACCGAAACGGAGATACACTCAAGATATGAAATCCTAATGGAGAATTACTGCAAAACTATCCATATAGAAGCTCTGACGATGATTGATTTGGTAAGTAAATATATAACTCATTCATCATATTCATATCAAAATGAGCTTATAGAGCTATACACTCGTAAAGAGAATGCAGGATTTGATGTTAGTTGTGAAAAGGCAATTATCACAAAAATTTCCGCTTTAACATCATCGCTTGTCAGTAGTACAGAAAAACTCACAAACGAGTTGCTTTTAGTGAAATCAATTGAAGATAGTTTAGCTCATGCACAGTTCTATCGCAGCAATATTATAAGCGTTATGAATGAGATAAGGCTTATAATTGATGAACTTGAAACTATTATAGCTAAAAAACACTGGCACTTCCCATACTACTCAGAGCTTTTGTACAGTGTTGATTAATTTTATAAAATAATGAAATAAACTCTTTTCATTTTTTTTACACAACGGCGTGTATCATAAAGGGGCAACTCTTTAGGATACACGCCAAATTTTTTAGGAGGTATTAATTATGTTTTCAGCAGTAGACACGATTTGGACGTTACTCGGAGCGGCACTCGTATTCTTTATGCAGGCGGGGTTTGCAATGGTAGAGACAGGTTTTACAAGGGCGAAGAACGCCGGTAATATCATTATGAAAAACCTTATGGACTTCTCGCTTGGTAGCATTATGTTTTGGCTTATAGGGTTTGGGCTTATGTTTGGCGGAGATGGCGCTTTTATCGGAGGACTTGATTTCTTCATACAAGGCGATTATGGTTCATCTATTCCATCAGCGGCATTTATTATATTCCAAACGGTATTCTGTGCCACAGCTGCAACGATAGTTTCAGGTGCGATGGCAGAGAGAACAAAATTCTCAACATATTGCATTTATAGCATTATAATAAGTGCTGTTGTATACCCAATTTCAGGCCACTGGATATGGGGCGGCGGCTGGCTATCGCAGATGGGCTTCCATGATTTTGCAGGATCAACGGCAGTTCATATGGTAGGTGGAGTTGCGGCACTTGTTGGTGCTAAAATTATAGGGCCCCGTATTGGAAAATATAGCAAGAGCGGAAAGGTTCGAGCAATCCCTGGCCACAGCTTAACTCTCGGTGCGCTTGGAGTATTTATCCTTTGGTTCTGCTGGTTTGGATTCAATGGTGGTTCAACAGTTTCTATGACAGATGGAGCTATAGAGTCTGCTTCAAATATCTTTATGACAACAAACATAGCGGCAGCAGCAGCGGCGGCAGCGGTTATGGTTATAACATGGATAAGATACAAAAAACCAGACGTTTCAATGACTCTCAACGGCGCGCTTGCAGGTCTTGTTGGAATAACTGCTGGATGCGATGTTGTTTCACCAACTGGTGCATTCTTTATAGGTTTAATATCTGCGTTTGTTGTTGTATTTGGAATAGAGTTTGTCGAGAAAACACTAAAAATAGATGACCCAGTGGGTGCTGTTGGTGTTCACGGAATGTGCGGCGCTATGGGTACGATTTTAGTCGGTGTGTTCGCACTTGACGGTGGCCTTCTCTATGGCGGCGGTGCTGATTATCTAATAGTTCAGCTAATCGGTGTTGCGGCAGTTATAGCTTGGGTTGCGATTACCATGACAATAGTATTCACAGTCCTTAAAAAGACGATAGGTATTAGGGTAACAAGAGCGGAAGAACAAGCAGGACTTGATATAGAAGAGCATGGACTAGTAAGCAGTTATGCAGACTTTGTTCCAGTTACACACGGAGCAAACTTCATATCAAAACCTGAAATAGAAGAAGAGCTTGCGCCAACAGCTATTGATGTTGCAGTTCCTGTTGTTGATAACTCGAAAAAAGATGCGAAGATGACAAAAGTTGTAATACTCACAAAACGCAATAGATTTGAAACTTTAAAATCAGCGCTTGATAGCATTGAGATAACTGGTATGACAGTCACTGAAGTTCTCGGTTGCGGAATGCAAAAAGGGGTTACTGAGCTTTATCGTGGAACACCGCTTGAAACAACACTTCTGCCGAAGATTAAAGTTGAAGTTGTTGTCTGCAAAGTGCCTGTTTCAACAGTTGTTGATACCGTTAAAAAAGCACTCTACACAGGAAACATCGGTGATGGAAAGATATTCATCTATGATGTTGAGAATGTTATAAAGGTGAGAACTGGTGAGCAAGGATACGATGCTCTTCAGGATAACGATTAAAATACAAATAATCAATAGAAATTCAAAAAGAGTATATAAGCTTATAGCTTATATACTCTTTTTCTGATAGGATTGTCGCTTAATTATCTCAATATAAAACTCGGAGAATGCTTTTGATATCGAAACAAAGATGCTATTTAACGGTATCGTTATAATATGAAACGAGCAGATCGGTCATTTTGCCGTAACTTATTATGCCATCTTGCTGATTATTTGCTTTTAGAAAGCTATCGTTTAAATTATTTGAGACTTCAGCTATAACGGTATCGAATTGGCTCCAATAGTAGCTGTTATAGGCAAGGTCGGTTATAATCTCAAACGAGAGTGAGTTATAAATTTCGGCGTGAAGCGAAGGGTCTGCTCTATATAGAGAGCTTAAACTATACCGAAGGGCATTTAGATATCCGCTATAGAGAAAATCGGTATCATCAGTTGAGATGCAAGCGAGAAAAGCAACATAGTTTGCTTCGCTTTCATTCATAAATCCAGCGCCATGGGTAAGCTCGTGCATAGCGGTGAATGGAATGATGAAATCCGGAACATCGGTATTGACATTCGGCTCTGAGAAAAACGGGAAAAAGATACCTGTTATATCCCAATAGCTCATCCCGATAGAGAGAATAACAGATTTTGGAGGAACAATTGGGGTGTTCATGAAATCATATTCAGAGGAAAAATCTTTATAATAGCTATATGCATTATCTAAAATTTCGTTGTCGCTCTCATCAAAAACCATAACATTTTGAAAGTCTCGTGAAACTTCACCTGCATATTTCTCGCTTTCGGCTGCAAGATAAGCTGATAGCTCGTATAGCTCATCTGCGCCATAGCCCTCTGCAGGGTTTGTATCGTTGAAATCTGCAAAGGTAGGGCGGTAGTAGTTTATGCCAAGTAGTATGGTATAGAGAAAAAAGATACTGGTAATGGTAAGCGCGGTAGTTGCTATGTAGTTTAATATCTTGTTTCGACGAAGTTTAACAAGCTTATAGATGCAAAATGGCAAAAGTATAACCACAATAGCTATAATAAAGATTTCAGTTACCGAAATCGGAAGCAAAGAGGGAATAAAACCGAAAATAGCCGCAAAAACAGGATAAATGTTTGCAGTGAAAAAAGCCGCAAAACCATCTATTTTATCTGCGGCGAGAATTAAAAGGTATGAAATTAAAAGCAAACCAGCGCTAATAATAAGCTTTATGTATATTTTCTTTTTCATACCTCTATTTTATCACAAAAATTTTCTTTTAGAAATAGGTAACAACCTTTTTGGAAGAATTTAGCGGCGAATAGGTGAAACTGTCGATATGCCTTTTTTCTTCAAAGTAGTTTAGAGTGCGGGCGGGAGTTTGCTGCTCGCTCTTTGAAATTATAACAAGTTTAATTTTCATTTTATCAGGGATAATGTTTTTAATAAAGACCGAAACACAGTCGCCAACAGCTATATCATCGCGATACTCTGCAAGACCTGCAAGGTTTGGAGTTAACTCGACGAAAATACCGTAATCCTTAATAGTGCGGACAACGCCAAAAACCGTCTCGCCTATTGAATAGAGCGCTGCATTCTGCTCCCAGCTGCCAAGAAGCTCTTTGTGAGAGAGGAGGATTTTGCCATCATCCATATTTTTTATAACGACCTTTATCATCTGACCAACATAAAATCTATCATTTGGGTTCTCAATTCTTGAAACTGAAATCATATCTATTGGCAGAAGAGATATTATCCCACACCCGATATCAACAAAACAGCCGAAATTATCTATATGGGTTATTTTGCCGATAATTATATTGCCAACTTTGCGGTGTTCTAAAAAGAAATCGTAAAACTCTTTTTGAACGGCTTTTCTTGAAAGTGTTATCTCAGGGGTTTTGCCAGAAAAATTAACGGCTGTAATCTTTGCGATAACAGGTTTGCCAACTTTGCTTATAATAGCTATATCTTTTATCCGCTCAAATGGCGAGTAGAGTGCTTCGTTTCGCGGAATAACACCGCATACATGACCAAAGTCAACAATAATATTGTGCGAGGAATCACAACGAATAGCCATAACCTCTATAGTCTTTTTATTTACAAATGAATTAACAATAGCTTCTATCGTTTCTATGTTATCGCGGTTTTCACTGCTCTTCCATAATACTCCTTCGGGAAATTGATTAATCAAATTTAAAACCCCCATCTTTTATTATTTCTACAATTATATGCACCCCATATAGTATATTATTATTGATATACAGGCTATTTTGTGATAAAATTTTATAGGAGTATTTTAAAGGTGGGAAGTTTTGTGGATGTTAAAGTCGGGGATAGGATAATTGTTAAAAAAAATCACCCATGCGGCTCGAATGAATTTTTAGTTATAAGAGTTGGGATGGATTTTAAAATTAAATGCGCAAAATGCGGCCATATGATTATGGTGCCACGAAATAAAATAGAAAAAAAGATAAAAAAGGTAATAGGTGAACAAGAGTGATAGATAAATTAACGGCGGTTAAAGAGCGGTTTGAAGAGATAAATGAATTGCTTACCGATATGTCGGTTATAAACGATCAAGAGAGATATAAGTCTCTTATGCGTGAGCATAAGCAACTAACGCCGATTGTTGAAAAATTTATCGAGTTTGAGACGGCAAAGGGCGATTTTGACGAGGCAAAAGATCTTCTCGATAGCGGTGGTATGGACAGAGAGTTTAAAGAGATGGTTCAGCTTCAATATGAGGACTCAAAAGAGAATATGGAGAGATTTGAGGCTGAGCTTAAAGTTCTTCTTCTTCCAAAAGATGTTAATGATGAGCGTTCTGTTATCGTTGAGATAAGGGGCGGTGCCGGTGGAGATGAAGCGGCGCTATTTGCAAACTCTCTATTTAGAATGTATAGTATGTATGCTGATCAAAAGGGATTTAAAACAGAAGTTTTATCTGAAAATCCAACCGGACTTGGTGGATATAAAGAGATAAGCTTTTCAATTGAGGGCGAAGGCGTTTATTCAAAGCTTAAATTTGAGAGTGGCGTTCATCGGGTTCAGCGTGTACCTGAAACTGAAACTTCAGGTCGTATCCATACCTCAACGGTAACAGTTGCGGTGCTTCCAGAAGTTGAAGAGGTTGAAATTTCAATTAACCCAACCGACTTGCAGATAGATACCTATCGAGCAGGCGGTGCTGGTGGTCAGCATGTTAATAAAACAGAGTCAGCTATCAGAATTACCCATCTGCCAACAGGGCTTGTTGTTGAGTGTCAGGATGAGAGAAGCCAGCATAAAAATAAAGATAAAGCTATGAAGGTTCTTCGTGCAAGGCTTTATGAGCAGTCGGTTCGTGAGCAAGAGGCGGAGATTGCAAGCGAGAGAAAAGCACAGGTCGGTACTGGAGACAGAAGCGAGAGGATAAGAACCTATAACTATCCGCAAGGGCGAATGACTGATCATAGAATAGGGCTCACCCTATATAAGCTTGAAGCTATACTTAATGGCGACCTCGACGAGACGGTCGATGCGCTTATAACAGCAGATCAAGCAGAGAAGCTAAAAGCATCGGGAGAATAAAATTGGAAACCATTATTCTTAACGGAGAAGATAAAAAAGATATAGAAACTGCGTCATATGCTATTGAGAGTGGCGATGTGGTTGCAATCCCCACCGAGACTGTTTATGGTCTCGGTGCTAATGCTTTATCCGAAAATGCGGTGAATAAAATATTTCAGGCTAAAGGGCGACCGAATGATAATCCGCTTATCGTTCATATTGCTAATATAAAAGATATAGAAAAGCTATGGGTTAATATTCCAGATAAAGCATACAGCTTAGCTTTAAAATTTTGGCCGGGTCCGCTTACGATAATTTGCGAAAAGAGCGATAAAGTGCCAGATGTTACAAGTGGGGGACTTGATTCTATTGGAGTTCGTATTCCCTCAAGTAAAATAGCGCTTGATATAATAGAGAAGAGCGGGTGCGCTATTGCGGCGCCCTCTGCAAACATAAGCGGCAGACCGAGCCCGACGAGGGTAGCGGATGTTATAGAGGATTTAAGCGGTAAAGTTCCTTTTATCGTCGATGGTGGCGACTGCGAAGTTGGAGTTGAATCAACTGTTCTAACCCTCCTTACAAACCCTCCTCGTATCCTAAGACCTGGCAGGGTTACAAAAGAAGAGATAGAAGCTATAATCGGCGAGGTAATAGTCGATGAAGCGGTTATGGAGAAACCTAAAAAAGGCGAAATAGTTCGCTCGCCAGGTGTTTTATATAAACATTACAGCCCAAAAACACCCCTTGTTGCGATTAGCGGCAGCGATGAAGATTTTTTAAAATTCATAAACGGACAAGATGAGGATATTGCAGCTATCTGCTATACCGATGATATAAAAAAGCTTCGCTGCAAAGGGATAGATTTAGGTGATAAAAATGATGGTTTTGAAATAGCAAAAAGGCTTTATGCCTCTCTTCGAGCGCTTGATGAGCTCGGAGTTGCAAAAGGGTATATTCGTCTTTTGGATGAAGAGGGGATAGGTTTGGCAGTGAAGAATAGGCTTCTGCGAGCTGTTTCCTTTGAGGTTATATATGTCTAAAATAATTATAGGTGTTACCGGCCCTTCAAACGGCGGTAAATCAACATTCTGCAAAGTTTTTAAAGAGTTTGGGTATACCCATATAAATGCCGATGAGATATACCATTCATTTTTAAACAAAGGGGTTTATAACGAGGAGCTTTTAGAAGTTTTTGGAGAAGATATATTTACCGATGGAATAGTCGATAGAAAAAAACTTGCAAAGATAGTTTTTAATGATAAAGAAAAGCTTATAAAGCTCGGTGAGATAACCCATAAAAAAGTTGACGATGAGATAAAAAGGCTGATTGAAAAAGCTGATAAAGCAGTGCTTGATATACCTCTTTTATATGAGAGCGGTGTTTTGTTTAATTGCAATGAAATTTTTGCAATTATTGCCCCGAGAGAGACTCTTATTAAAAGAGCGATGTTACGAGATAAGATAAGCAAAGAGGCGGCAACAGTTCGAATAGATAACCAGAAATCACGGGATTTCTATGAAAGACATGGAGCAACAATAATCTTAAATGATAAAAGTGAGAGTGAGTTTATAAAAAATATTGAAGAGATTTGCAGAAATTTCAGTTGAGTGAAATGTTAAGAGCAGTCCATCTGAAAAAATCAGATAGACTGCTCTTTTAGTTATGCTTTATCTCTAATTAATATTCACCATCGCATCAAATTATAAATATATCAGTTTTATCTTAAGAAAAGCTATAATCACCAAATATATATTTGTCTGCGAAATCGTTGATAATCATCGGTCTGTCAAAAAAGTAACCTTGTCCTTTAATACAACCTAAATCGTTTAAAATGCTCATCTGAATAGAGTCTTCAACCCCTTCAGCGACGGAGGTTATGTTATTTAGTTTGTTGCAAAGGGTTATTGCAACTTCAGCAAGTGCTCTTGATTTTTCATCACTCTCAACACCGTTAATTATTCTCATATCTATCTTGACTTCATCGAACTCAGATGCAATCAGCGATGTTAGATTTGAGTATCCACAGCCAAAGTCATCAAGCGAAATCAAGAAATTAGCATCTCTAAAATCGTTGATAATTTGCGAGAGAACACTCTCGCTTATACCGTTAATAGTTTCTGTTATCTCAACAACTATTTTACTGTGTTCAATGCCATATTTATCGCATATTTCTGAGAATTTTGAAACTATACCTTTCTCGGCGATAGTCATTCTTGAACAGTTGACAGCAATAGACTCAATGCTCTCCACTCCTAAATCTTTCCAAGATTTAAGAGTTTTGCAGACAGTTTCCAAAACAAAAACATCTATATTAGAAATAATACCCTCTTTTTCATAGAAAGGAATAAAGACGCTCGGCGGTTGAAGGATTCCATTTGCATCATACCTTCGAATTAATGCCTCAGCACTTTCAACTTTGCCTGTTGCAAGGGTTACTTGAGGTTGCAGATAAACAACAAATTTATCATCAGCGATTTCCATATCGAGATTTGTTTCAAGAATGCGAGAATATTTCTCTCCTGCATAAAGGTTATTCAATTCATCAGAATTTATATTGAAATTTTTATTCCAAGTATAACCTACCGAAGCATTAAACTCACTTTCAGCACTCAGCGTTTGCTTTAGCATCGAGATACTGTTTTCAAAATCATTTTCAGTGACGTTTTCTTTTAAAACAACAAACTCATCACCGCCAACTCGGTATACATCCTCCCCAAATAGTTTCTTTAAGATGCCCGATAGTCTTATAATAATTTTATCGCCATAAAGAACACCTTTAGCATCGTTTATAGCTCTGAGTTTTGTGATATCAACATAGACCACACCAAGACTCTCGATAGCTTTATTGTTTATCTGCTTTAGTGTGCGGTTATAGCTATGCCTGTTTTTGCTACCTGTTAGAGTATCGTGATAGCTTAGCTTATTTAGCGTTGTTATTAGCTTTGTTTGGTCAAGAAAGCTTGCTATAAACTTTGCGACCGAGCTTATGGTTTCCGTTTTCAAAACATTAGTTTTCGGGTTATCAACCCCTACAAATCCTGTGACTTCACCATTTTCAACAAAAATTGAGCCCATCAAAACGCTAGCTAATTTATGAATATCCATAAGTCTTTGCTTATCTTGATTATTTTGAGCGCTAATATTTTCCATAGATTGATAGAATGCATTCTCTTTTTTAAATCTATCAAAGACATAAGCAAGAACATCTTTTGGGATATCTTGCATTTTATCTTTGAGCTCATTACTATTTTCTTTAGTATATTCATAGGTGTTGCTTATAAATTTACCATCTTCTGAAATCTCAAATATGTAGCTGCGGTCAGCATCATAATAATTTGCAACTGACTCTAAAAGCATAGATATTGATAAATCAGGATCTTTACCCGAATGCAAAAGCTCAACGCAACTTGAAATGAACTGCTCATCAATAAGGCGCTCTTCAAGTTCGCTTTCAAGTGCAATAATTTTTGTTACATCTGTTGCTATCTCAAGTCTTGCAGGCCTACCCTCAAAAGGTATAAGCCTATCTTTTAGGAGAAATGATTTTTGAAGCATCGGGTTATAATATGACCACTCATAAAAATCATCGAGAGATAAAAGTTTGTTTGTGCAAAACTCGCAAGGTGCATCTTTACCCTGTAAAATTTTATAGCATTTTTGTCCGATAAACTGATCATCTGAGGTTATACCAATAAGATTTTTAATCGACTGATTTAGGTATAATAGCTCGTATGTATCAATATCGGAAACATAAACAATATCTTCGCTGGTATTTAGGATGAAAGATGAATTTTTATATGATTCTGCAAGTTTATCAACTTCTTCACGCAGATGTGTTCCTTGAAGGATTATAGAAAGAATTTTCCCGATATACTGCAAGCTATTAATCTCTTGCTCAGTCCATGCTCTCGTCTTTGTGCAGTCGTCAAGCCCGATAAAGAAAGTCATAATGCCATCTCTTTTTACCTGCGCATGAACAAAAGATAAAATCCCTTGATTTGCCATAATCACAAAGGCCTCTTCGTTTTCAAAGGTATCACGCAGATTGTTTGAATAGATTATATCGTTATGCGCTTTCTCTAAAAAGTCAACAAAATTCTCTTTTGGAACATTTTGAAGACCTTCTATTTCACTGCTTATTCCATCTTTGCAGAATTCGAAGGTATTATTATAGCTCTCTCCGCCATCTAAACTCTCAAATATATAGCTGCGGTCAGCATCGTATTTCTGACATAGAAATTGCAAAACTGTATCAATAGAGTTTGAGTCGCCATTCTTATCATAGAGAATATTAAAAACATTTGATATAAATTCATAATCAAAATATGAAGCGGCAATTTTCTCTGCATTATCAATACTGGTTCTGTTCCTATCTGAGCTGTAGATAATATCACTGCTGTATTTTTCATATCTGTTTTTTCCAGCAGTTTTTGCAAGATTTAATGCTAAGTCTGCATTTAAATAAAGTGTTTCAAAAGTCCTACCATCTTTTGGATAAACTGAAACGCCAATACTTGCAGAGACAGCATGCTCTTTAAAGTTTGCAGGGTAGAGATCTCTATAAGTATTTAGGATTTTACCTGCTATCTTATCGACGTCCTCTGTTTTTGCAATATTTTGGACAAAGACAATAAACTCATCTCCACCTACTCGAACTATAACATCATCTTCGCTGAATATGTTTCTCAGTTTCTGAACCACTTCACGAAGAATTTCATCGCCAAAAAGATGACCGAAATTGTCATTTATATTTTTGAAGTTATCTATATCAATTAAAAAAATGGCATGTCTTTCATCTCTAGAAGATTTAAGGAGTTCTGAAATAACACTTCCGCCAAACTCACCACTATAGCTATTTGTTAGCATATCGTGTTGCGATTGCAACTCAAGTAATTTTTGCTCATGTATATCTGTTGCTTTTCCAATAATAAATATTGGGTTTTTATTATCATCAAAAATGGATTTATAAGCTAAACGAAAATATCTGAATTCTTTTTTATCGTTTAAAAATCTTATGTCATAAGTATTGTTACTGCCGAGTTTAAAATTCGCTTGCATTTCCTTGAAAATATTTATGTCATCGTTATGAATAAACCCGGTCTCAATGATTCTGTCTTCAGAAATAAGCATATCGTCATCAAATCCATTAAACCATATTTTACCAAAATAGCGGAAATTTCCAGTTCTGATATCCAATGAAAAAAACCATTCATCAGCCAAATCAGATATTTCTTGGAGCATAACATTATGGGGAATTTTATCGGTAAAATAGTAGTTATAATTGCTATTATCCATAGCATGAAAATCAGAGCGCAGATCTCGTACGAATACAATAAAATAACCATTGTCAGCATTTGTGATTGAAATCTCACATGGAATCATCTGTTCATCTAAAGTCTGGTGCATCCAATTAAAAACGTTCGTTCCTTCTTTAACAGCCTTCTTAAAATTTATATCTGCCATCTGCTCAGAGCTAATCCCATTTGGTTGAAACTTCGGAGAAAACTTATAAAAATTATCGAGATACTCACTTCCAGACTCTATATTGAAAATATTAAGTACCTGGTTATTGCACATAATATTTATCATATCTTTAGTCCATACATTAAAAGCAACAGGCGATGTTTTAATTATCGACTGCAGTATAGGGGATGCAGATAGCTCGTGCGCTATATCCTCACCGAAATTTTCTTTTAGTGTTAAGTTGTTGTTTTTGTCGATAAGCATTTTATACCTCAATAGTAAAATAAATTAAAATCGTGCATCTATTTATCCGAAGTAATTATATCACATTTTTTACCTAAAAGTAAACCTTATGATTGTTTATTTTGTTATATTGTGCTATTTTTTTTGATTTTAAAACAAGTTTTTGCTTAATTTTTTATATATAATTTTCAACTTATGTAATGCCTAAACGTTTTACTAAACAGTGGATTTTCTTGAAATATGTTTCGCTCGGCACTTTTTCAAATAGTAAATATCCTAAACTTTCATTTGCATTTAAGGCTATTTTTTTGTATCATAAATATATAAATCATTATGGGGGATATTGAGATGAAATTTGAGCCTGTAACACTTATAATTCGAGGAGCGAATGTATATAACAGCTATTTTAAAAGGTTTTCGGTAGCTGATGTTGCAATAGTTGGAGATAGATTTTTGGCAATAGACAAAACAGGTAGTCTGAATGGTCTAAGTGAGATAGATGCAACAGGGAAATTCCTCATACCAGGTCTTATTGATATTCACATGCATATCGAAAGCTCGATGATAACGCCTGCGGCTTTTGCGAAAAGAGTTTCGAAGTGCGGTGTTACAACAATAGTTGCAGAGCCGCATGAAATGGCGAATGTTTTTGGCGTTAAAGGTGTTAACGATATGATTAGTGCGGCAGAAGGTTGTCCTATTGATATATTTTACGGAATACCAAGTAGCGTCCCTGCTACGAGTTCGCACCTTGAGGGAACCGGCGGTGCTATAAATTTAGACGATATGAAAACCCTCCTTGAAAACCCTTTGGTTATCTGTGTTGGGGAGGTTATGAATTTTAGGCAGGTTATAGTCGAAAATGATCTTGAAATTACTAAATTCATTGAATACCTACGAAAATACAATCCTCAATTTCCAATTGAGGGACATTGTCCTTCGCTTGTAGGGGAAGAACTTTCGAGATTTCTATATCTCGGTATAAATTCAGATCACACCGAACATAGTTTGAGTGAATTTGCAGAGCGGTTTGAGATGGGGATGTTTGTCGAGCTTCAGGAAAAAACTATCTCAAAAGAGATTATAGATTATATAATATCGAATAACTTGTTTGAGCATTTTTGTTTTGTTACAGATGATGTTATGGCAGATACTCTGCAGAGCAAAGGCCATTTAAATGCAGTTATATTAAAAGCGATCGAGCTTGGGATGCGAGCGGAAGACGCTATATACAATGCAACATACACGCCAGCTATGCGTATGCAACTTTTTGATAGAGGTGCGGTAGCTCCAGGGAAAATAGCGGATTTTGTTTTGCTTGATGATTTAAATAATTTTAAGGTAAACTCAGTATATAAAAATGGAAAAAGGATTGACGATATAAATACAGTTTTAACCCGTCAGTTTCCGGATGAATACTACACGAGCGTGAAATTATCTGCTCTAAATGAAGAGGATTTTAAAGTTTTTGTTGGAGGGGAAGATAGAACGGTTACAGTTAGAGTTATCAAGATTCAGCCAAACTCAACAAGAACGATAGAGGGACAGGTTGAGATGGGTGTTGTGAATGGGATTTTGCAGTGGGAGAAAAGCGGAGTTAATTTAACTGCTGTTTTTAATCGGTATGGTAGCGGAGAGGTTGGATTTGGCTTTATAGATGGCGTATGCCATAAAAGTGGTGCTATCGCTTCAACATATGCACACGATTGCCATAACCTTGTAGTGTCGGGGCGAAATATTAAGGATATTCTAATAGCTGCAAATAGAGTTATAGAGTTTCAAGGTGGGTTTGTTGTTGCAAACGGAGGAGAAGTATTAGCTGAAATAAAGCTGCCTGTCGGTGGAATACTGTCTGAGAGCTCGGCAGAAGAGGTTGGGAGTTCGCTTTATCGAGTACGGGCGGCAATGGAGGGGATAGGATACCATCATATGAACCCTTTTATGTCATTTGGAACGCTCGCTCTTGGAGTTAGTCCTTCGCTAAAGCTTACAGATAAAGGGCTTGTGGACGTTTTGAAAGCGAAGATTGTCCCTTTAATAGTTTAATTAAGGTGCAAAATTAAAGAAGAGCATAGGAGTATCGAAGGCTATGCTCTTTTTTTGTAAGCAAAGTTTAATATTAGTCAAATTTCGCAGGTAAAGATAAATCAAACATCATTAAAAACAATCTATACTTCACTGTGTTTTCTTGAAATCTAAAAGAGCGGCATTGCACTTATAAATAGAGGCTACAATTGATGTTTTAATTGTGTTTTAATATATCAGTATTACAGTATTATAAAAACATATAGTAAATCGTGTTACCGAATACAATAAAGATAACTGTTACTAAAATACTCATAAAATCTTTTATTTATGCCATTAAAATGACACAGTTTTTCGTTGTTTTGTCGCTATTTATAGTAAAAGTTTGTTTATAATAAGGATTGAAAAGAGCGTTTTTTCTATATATACTGAAATCAAGGAAGTACTATATATAACGATTTTAAGGAGGTTAATACTATGAAAAAAAGAAAATTCGTTATAGCCATTTTGCTCGTAATTGCAGTTGCGAGTGGATATGCAATTTTTCGTATCAGTTCGAGTCCGCAAGTTTTGGATGAGATGCCTGACGATATGACAGTTTATGCAGCTGAGGTGGATTTGGATATGTTAATCGAAGAGAAAAATTTAAGCACGATTTATTTTGCAGGAGGATGCTTTTGGGGCGTTGAAGAATATATGGCTCGAATAGCAGGAGTTTATGATGCTGAGTCTGGATATGCAAACGGGAATACCGAAAACCCGACATATAACGATGTTGTTTCGCAAAAAACAGGCCATGCTGAGACGGTAAAAGTTGTTTATGATAGCAAACAGGTAACGCTAAAAGAGCTCTTAGATAAGCTTTTTTTGGTAGTTGACCCAACATCTGTAAATCAGCAGGGAAATGATATCGGAATTCAATATCGGTCGGGAGTTTATTATACAGATGAAGCTGATAGAGAGATTATTGATGAGTCTATAAAAGAGCTTAAAGAGCAGTATGATAGTAAAATAGTTGTTGAAGTTTTACCACTTGATAATTATTATCCTGCGGAGGAATACCATCAGGATTACCTTCAGAAAAATCCATATGGTTATTGCCACATAGATCTTAATGCAGCAGCTGAGCAGTCAGCTCTAATTGATGCGTCAGACTATGAGCTCCCATCAGATGATGAAATAAAATCTATGCTCTCAACTCAGCAGTATGATATAACCCAGAGAGGCTTTACCGAGAGGGCATTTACCCATGAATACGACAAACTATTTGATGTTGGGATATATGTTGATATCGTAACAGGTGAGCCGCTATTCCTGTCGACCGATAAATTCAATTCGGGAACAGGTTGGCCGAGCTTTACAAAACCGATATCCGATGAAGTTTTGGTAGAAACTGTTGAATCTACTTTTGGAGGCCTCTATACCTCAATTGAGATAAAGAGCAGAACAGGTTTGAGCCATTTAGGCCATGTATTCGAGGATGGACCTGTTGATGATGGAGGTCTTCGGTATTGTATAAATGGAGATGCACTGCGGTTTATACCTTATAACGAGATGACAAAAGAAGGGTACGGATACCTAAAGCACCTTATCGAGAACGACAGATCGGTTGAAATAATAAATGAAGATTAAATAAGATAGCTTATATGATAATTTAAACAGAAAATAAGTATTAATCAATTTTAGATTGTATCTTAAAATCTTTTATTATTTAGGTAGGTATAGAAGCATTATCTAAGGCACAGAAATTTTTTTAAAATTAAAAACGGACATCTTAAGATGTCCGTTTTAGTATGCTATTTAGCTTTTGAAAAACTTATCTTTAAAATCATCACAGGAAATAGGTTTTGCATAGTAGTACCCTTGTGCCATCTCGCATCCGAGTTTTTTCAAAAACTCCACTTGAGACTTCTCTTCAACTCCTTCAGCGACTATTGTCATACCGATACTATGAGCAAGTTTAATTATTCCGTCAATAACTTTATCGCCACGTTGGTTATCTACATTTTCATTGTTAATGAGGAAGCTTCTATCGAGCTTTAGAGTATTGACTTTGAGGTTTTTGAGCATACCGAGCGAAGAATATCCTGCACCAAAATCATCAATAGAGATTTTAAAGTTTTCAGCTGATAAGTTTGCAAGTATCTCTTCAAATAGCTCGGTGTTATCGAGTATGGTAGTCTCAGTTAGCTCAACCTCAATTAGGTTGTGCGGTAAATTATAGCTATCAACTATCATTTTAATATCATCTGTAAAGCTTTTTTTATAAAAGTGAGCTCTTGAAAAGTTTACAGAGACAGGTACAACATCTATGCCGTTTTCTATCCATTCTCTCAAAGTCTTACATACCATTTTCAGGATATATTTATCGAGTTCAATAATAAATCCATTTGTCTCAAAGAGCGGAATAAATATATCGGGGTATATCATGCCACCGTCTTTTTCAAACCAGCGGACAAGCGCTTCAGCTCCAACAAGTTTGTTATCAGTGAGGCTCCATTTTGGCTGCAAGAATGGGACGAATTCATTGTTTTTAAGAGCTTTTTCCATCTTGCTTGAGATTTCAGCATGTCGTAGAATTTGCATTTTATAGTTTTTATCAAAATCCCAAATTACCTTGCTTTTATCGGTTTTAGCTATGCTATGCGCCAAGCTTGTTTTCGTAACAACTTCATTAGCGTCTGTTTCTCCGCGGTCGATAAAATATCTGCCATAGCTAAATGTTAGATGATATCCCTGCAGTTCAGGTATAAGCTGCTTGAAATATTCTTCGTAGTATGATGTTAATTTTTCGAATTCTTCGAGGAACCCATTTCCCGCAAACATAATAAACTCATCATTGCCAGCTCTTGCTAAAAACAGCGTTTTTTCATCTGCTATTTGCGAAGTTTTTGCAAAGGCAAGCAAAACTTTATTTCCAACTTCAAATCCAAACATCTCATTTATAGCTTTAAAATTATTGATATCGAACTTAATTGCAATAAAATCTTTATCGGTATTCTTTTTTAGCACCTGTTCAATATGCTGCTTAAATAAATCAATATTCGGAAGGGCTGTTAGCTCATCGTAATATGCGGCGAGCTCAATTTGCTTTTTTACTCTCCAGCTTTGAACTGTTGCTGCGAGGGCGAAAAATATAAGTATGATAAAGCAGATTATTATCCCATTTAAGATGAAAGAAAGATCTTTTTCAATTAAATGCTCTTCCATGATGATCGCGAGTGTCCAATCGGTTGAATCAATCGGAACATAACTTGCTATCCGACTTATTCCATCTAATTCAAAATAAGCAGTTCCACTGATTTTATTTTCAATGTTAGATTGAATAGTTGAAAGTTCATATCCGCTATCCGAAAGTTCATCTTTAAGGAGATGAAGGGGAGTGAAATTGGCATAAGTGCTGAAAAAATCCACCGCTTTATTATCTGTAAGAACTGCATACCCACTCTCTGAAACTTCCTCTCTGAGATGCTCTAAAAGCGGGGCGAGTGAGTATTCAGCAAATAAATATCCTGTAACAGAGCCGTTTTTAATAACGGGTACCTGCATATTAATAAGGGTATCGCCAGACACTCTATCCACATATGTAGTTGAGATAATAACATTATTTTGAATATTATTAGCATAGTCGATGATACCATCGAATGAAAACTCTCGAACTACAGGCGATAAAACCTCTCCGCTATTATTAAAAAAATATACGCTAAAAAAATCCATTATAGAGTTTTGCGTATGCAAGTAATCCAGATAATCTTCACTATCGAGATGAGACATGCCAACGGATAGACTCTGCAAATTTATTTTTGCATTGTCAAGCTCGTTGTTTAGAATGAATTGTTGCTCAGATATAATATTGTCAATAGCTGTCTCTCGAACTTTAGTCATCTCATTATCAGCAATATACAAAACTATATTCGAGGCAAGCATACAAATAAGTGCAATTAAAATTGCACTCACAACAGTTACATTTCGAATAGACATTTTAAGTTTTTGCATAAAAAATCCTTTTAGACTTAAAGTGGTTAAACAACGGCAACTAATTTAATTAATATTTTAAAGTTCACATAATTTATTCATTATATACAATAATAATACCATATTTCTACAGTGCTCGACAACAACTAAGATTAATAAACTAATATAGTGCAAAAAAATTATCTTGCTTTATTTTTAAAAATGTTGTAATATTAACATTATAACAAATTTATGTGAGGAGAATTTAATGCAAAATATCATAAAAAATAAAAAGAAAATGACAGTAGCTTTTCTTTTTAGCTGTGCATTTATGCTGGCTTTTTCTATATCTGGGAATATTTATGGAATACTTTTACCGAGAATAATAGAGTTTTACCATATAGAATTATCCGAGGTTTCGCTTTTAAATGTTGTTAATGATGTTAGTCAAGCATTTGTTACAATGTTTATGCTTTTTATAGCGGACAGGGTAAATAAAAGATTACTTCTAACATTTTCCGCAACATTATATGGAGTTGCGTTATTGTTTTTTGGTTCTGCCTCTGCTTTTACAATACTCATTTTAACGCGAGTTTTCATCGGAACACTTGGAGGGCTTGTCAATAATATCCTCTCAGCATATATTTCAGACGTTTACGGTGATGACAGAGCGAGACACCTTGCAGTTTTACATACGCTGTTTGCGATAGGTAGTCTAATAGGGCCGACATTTTCAGCTCTCACTGTTACTATAGGTGGCTGGCAGCTTTCATATTTTATATTGGCGGCAGTTTTTATAGTTTCTGGAAGCGCATTTTTAATTCTTTCAAAATCTATGAATATAGCCTCACTTGATGTAAAAAAAGGCGAGAAGGGTATAGGCGAGAAAATTCCTTATATTGAAATGCTAAAGAATAGAAATGTTCAGTGGCTTTGTGCTGGAAACATGTCGGTTGCGATGGTATTCTTTATAATGATATGGGTGCCAACATATCTTGATGATATAGATAGTTCGATTTATAGCATGGAGACTATAACCATTTTGATGACTACCTACTCTATAGGTATGATAATAAGCAGGATGTCGTATACTTATATCTCAACTAAAATAAAAGCATCAACCTATCTGCGTTTTTCAACATTAACAGCTGCAATAATAATGGCATCTATGATTTTGATAAATAATGTTTACATATGGATTGGTGGAATCTTCCTATATGGCTTGGTAAGTGGGGCTACCTATACTGCGAATATTATCCTTGCGTGCAAAGAGTATCCGCGCTTCTCAGCAACAATAACATCACTTACAGCCCTATTTACTGTTATTGCAAATATGATATTCAATACGGCTATAGGAAACCTATCGCAGGCGGGATATGGCAGGATTGCAATGCTCATTCCACCGGTGGTATTAGCCTTTGGTTTTGTTATTTATACCTTTGGCTACAAAGAAAAGGTATCAGCTGTCGAAGAAAAATAAATACAAGTAAATAATTAATGGACGAAATAAACCTGTGTCGATATTACCGACACAGGTTTTATGTTTGGCAGTTGAAAAACGTTTGCAGAAAATTAAATAAGCTTTTCAGTATTGCTTTATATAATTTAAGTTATATAGCTTTAATTAAATTAATACCATTTTTTCATCTTTTTCATCATAGGCCAAAAGAGAAATTTAAAATGAAAGGTCCTTAACCATTATAGCAGGGATTAATAGCTCTGCATCTTCAACAGTTTCTGTTGCAGAGTCAAAAATCACAAGATCGAAGGTGAAAGTGTAATCGCCTTTTGGATAATCATCCGTTGAGATATATTCTAATTGAAGTGTTTTGCCATATTCATAATTGACAATATATCGCTCAAAAGTCTCGCCAGTATCATTGTTTACAGCTGTATACTTAACAGATAACGGAGCATTTAGCTCGAGTGCGCGTTTTATACCGTATGCATTTCGCTCTACCTCAACAAATATCTTTAAGCCGTAGGGGAAATAGTCCGTCTGCTCAAACTTATTTGGGTAAAACTCCTCGTCGTATAAAATAACAGCTTCACTGTGGCTATGAACTTCTATTGAATCCTGAAAGTCAAGAGGTATTGCATTGTAGTTAAAGGTATCGAGTTTCATTTCAAAGAGGACCGTCTGGGAGTCTTTTGAGACTTCAGCTATGAGAGTTGATTGAACGGCATCTTCTCCTTCAATACCATGATTTTCATTTCCCGACCCGAAGTTTACAAGATAATTTCCATTTTCAAGCTGATTTACAGATGAGATAAAAGATGAAAAATATGTTGTGCCAAGCTCTTTTCCGTAGCTCCAAAGCTGCTCGACTGTCATGTTTGTCTCATCTATACCGTATAAAACTGCTCTTGAATAGTTTTCATCATCAGCTGTTGAGTTGCCGTTTTCATCAGCTCGCATATTACCATTATCGAAAAGAAGCAGGTTTCCATCATCTGTAATCGAGAGGGCATGCTGACCGTTTGGATACTCTAAATCATCGTCTATCGAGGTTAGAATATAGTCTTTTGAGGGGTCATCATCAGCGTACCCATAATCCTCGCCTAAAATCCAGTTCAGCTCTTTAGTATCTTTATCAATGCTTAAAACAAACTGCTGTCTTCCAGATGCAATTATTGAGTTTGTCACCTCGTCATAAAGAACCGAATTAATATGAATCCAGTCGCCAAATTTTCGGTGAACTCCAATTCGAGCAACTCTCTCGATATCGAGAAACTCCTTGTAGTCCCATTCATTAACAATCGCGCCACTCTCTCTGTCCACCTCTATAATAGTATCCTCTATATGTTCGCTCTCATCAGAAGTTGCAATAAGTAGGTTATTGTTTGGGAGGACCTCAAAACTATGGTGCACCTCAAAAGGTATTTTATAGTATTTAATTATTCTGCCAAGATAGTCTGTTTCAATTATCCCGTTCGAATAAGCTTCAAGTAAACCTCTTGTTGTCATATTATATGGGTTTAGCAGTATTGTGCCATCGTCGGTGAAAATAATGTTTATCAAAAACCCTTCATGTAGATAAAACCGAACTTCGCCTTTTGTATCGATAAAATAGGTGTAATCTATCGCTCTTCCTTGGAATGCAAGCGACATTATATATCCTTCATCATTCTCCTTTGGAACGGTTATTTCGCTATTAAAAGGCTCTGCTGGTAGCGGGTCTGTGGTTATTTCGTAGGTATAAACTGTTTCGTTTCCATCTTCATCGGTTGCAGTTATCAAAACTTCATTTGCTCTATTGGCATAGAGGCAGATAACAGGTATTTCATGCGATGTATTGTACCCTTCTATTGCGAGTGAGTAGGGGATATCGCCAGTAACTGTATAGCTTATCTGAAGAGGTTTATCGCTCTCAAACATCACAAGCGCAGAGAGGGGATTGAACTCATAAGGATTAACTTTTATAAATGGATTTTCAATATTATATTCGCCCTCTTTATATTCGCGCATAACTTTGTTTATAATAGCTTCCTGCTCATTTAAAATGAAAATTTCATCATCAGATATTGAAGGTTGAATAACTATTTCTGCCGATATATCAGTTTCGGCTTTCATAGCTGTTACCGATGCGTCCGCATTAGCTTTTGAAAAATTAACAAGCGGTCGCTCAAAGAAAAAAAGAAAATAAATCATGGTTATTGATGAGAAAAGAATAACAACTAAACTGATAGATAAAATTACTTTTTTTGTATTTGACATTCTACACCCCTAAAAAATTTGATTAATACTGTTCTTATCGGACAATCCTTTGCATATAACATAACATAAGGAGATTTGATATGGAATTAGTTCAGAAAAAAATTGCGAAGGCAGTGAAAGTTCAGGTTGAGAGTAGCCCCATACCTGTTAACAATAAGAGAGAGCGGTTGCTCATGTTAGGCGACAGACTTCAAAATGCACATTGCCGGTTTAATATCTGCGAAGATGAACGGGAAATCGAAGCTGTTATCTATGAAATAAAGTCGCTTGAGGCGACGATAAAAACACTTATGAATGCTGATTGGTAGCTATTTGGAGGATAAATAATATGGTAGTTGTTTTGTTTGCGACAGTTGTTTTGTTTATGGTATTTGTTTATACAGTATCAAGAAAAGGGTTAAAGTTATTTTTGCTATCCGCTTCGTTTGGTCTGCTAACTCTACTAATCTGCAATATACTATCCCTCCTGCCGCAGATAGATCTTGTGACAGTTGCCGCATCTCTTCTGCTGTCAGCGCCAGGTGTTATTGCAATAGTATTTCTGCATCTCTTTTCGTTTATATAATAGAAAAAATATATCAAAGGGCCGTAATGGCTCTTTTTTATTTTATCCGTCGTCTGGTATTTGCTCTTTTAACTTTGCCTTTGTTGTTTTTAAGGGTTGCATATAGATATAGAAGAACTGCGAGGAGCAGTATGCCGATTATTATCCAAAAATAAGGAGATGAGAGGATACTATCGATAAAATCAAATAGTCCTGTCACAGGACTATAAGCAACTGCTTCTGAAGAAATAAGTGAAACTCTGCCTATCTCCTCGCCTGCAAGCATAAAAGAAACACTTCCAATTTCATCGCCAACTTCAACGGGAGCTTCTATATATTCAGGTAGATTATAGACCTTTAGAACTGAGCTTTCATCGCCTTCGTCGGGTATAAGGGTTATGAAATCCTGCGATGCTGCAAGGAGCACGATATCCCGCTCATCACTACCAACAACAGATATTTCAGCTAAAACATCTCCCTTTGTTGCAACTGCAGAGAGAGTAAAACTATCATCAATCCAGTCTACAAGAGCGTTTATATCTTCTGCGGCGGTGTTTTCTGCGAGTAGTGCGCCGCTATCATCATAAACATCACCACCGGTTGCAATGATTAGGTAATCAATATTATCAATAGTGACAACAGTTGCAAATGTTCTACCGCTGTCCCCTGTAGTTCCTGCTTTTATCCCCATAGCTCCATCAATAAAATCTGCATTGTTTTTTCGAAGCAGCGTATTATTTGGAATCATAAGACGCTCACCGGTATATGAGGTGGCTGGTAGGGTATAGCTTGTGCTGTATGCAAGATCAGAAAAACCAGAAACTTCAAAAGCCGCTTTAATAATTTTAACCATATCAGAAACAGTTGTAACAGCCTCTTCGCTGTTGCCACCGTAAGAATTTGCAAATCTTGTGCTGAGTGCATCAGCTTCTATTGCAAAGTTATTTAGCATATCGACAAAAACTTGCGGGTCGCCATCGCCGAAATGGTAGGCTATCGAATGCGCCGCCTCAAAGCTTGACTGTATCATCATAGCATATAGAAAATCCTCGAGGGACATGGTTTCACCCCGTCTTATATCAGCGGTATAGAGCGCACCGCCATAGATATCGTCAAATACAGAGGGGATAGCGGTAACTTCTACGGCAGAGGGGTCAGCCGCCTGCTGCAATGAAACGGCGGCGGTAACTATCTGGACAAGAACGCCTGGCGAAACTTTGCTTTCACTATTTTTTTCATAGATAACGTCACCGCTCTCGATATCGACTACTATAGCGGCCTCGCTATTTACCTCAAATGGCGGTGTGAATCGTGCTTGTGTTGGAAGTGATGTAGCAAATATCGAGAAAGTAGCGATAAAAGCTATTAAAAATGCTGTTATTTTCTTCAAAATCAATCTCTCCACTTTTTTTTTGAAAAGTTATATGTTATACTCATTTATGATAGGCAAAATTTATTAATTTATTTTGTCAGATAACATTATAGCAAAAAAATCCGAATAAGAAAAGAGGAGTAAATATGAAATTCAATACAAAAGCTATCCACGCAGGTTACTCACCTGATGAAACAAAGAGCAATGTACCGCCGATTTATATGACATCGGGATACAGCCTTGAGAATACTGAGAACGCGGCAGGTCTATTTGAGCTAACACGGGAAGGACATATCTACTCAAGACTAACAAACCCTACAAACGATGTTTTCGAGAAGAGAATAGCAGCTCTTGAGGGTGGTGTTTCGGCAGTTGCATTCTCATCAGGACATGCTGCAATGTTCTCAACTATATTTAATCTTGCATGCGCAGGTGATGAGATTGTTTCGTCGCTTAATATCTATGGCGGTGCTGTTAATATGTTTGGCGTTTCGCTAAAAAGACTTGGTATAGATGTTCGCTTTGTTCAAGTAGATGATCTAAAAGCATGGGAAGCGGCTATAACTGATAAGACTAAAGCGCTTTTTGTTGAGACAATAGGAAACCCAAATGCGGATGTTGCCGATATAGCAGCGCTATCAAATCTTGCAAAAAAATATGATATACCACTAATTGTTGACAGCACTTTCACAACTCCAGCAGTAGTTCGTCCAATAGAGCTTGGCGCAGATATTGTTATCCATTCTGCAACAAAATATATAGGTGGACACGGCGGCGTTATGGGTGGCGTTGTTATCGACAGTGGAAAATTTAAGTTCAAAGGAAATAAAAAATTCCCGCTATATAACGAGCCGGACCCATCATACCATGGGGTTGTTTTCTCAGAGACATTCGAGGGTAGTGAGTTTATAACAAGACTTCGTGTCCTTATAATGAGAGATTTTGGGGCTTGTATGTCTCCATTTAATGCATTCATGATGATTCAAGGTCTTGAAACGCTACCACTTCGCATGGAAAAACAAGGTCAGAATGCTCTTGAAATTGCAGCATACCTTGAGGGACACAGTGCTGTTAAAAAGGTTAATTTCCCAGGACTTCAAAGCAATAAATATAATAGCATAGCAGTTGATCAGTTTGATGGTTTTGGCGCTATCATGACATTTGAGCTAAAAGGCGGCAGAGAGGACTGTGCGAAGTTCTGCGATGCGCTAAAGATGATAAGAATAATTGCAAATGTTGGAGATGTTAGAACAATGGTTATTCATCCTGCAACAACAACCCATAGCCAGCTAGCCAAAGAGCAGCTTATAGCTTGCGGCATAACCGAGACTACTATAAGACTTTCAGTTGGAGCTGAAGATATTGAGGATATTAAAGCTGATATCGAACAGGCGCTTGCAGCTGCATATTAATTTTAAGAGGTAAAGATGATATATTTTTCTGCCGATTTTCACGGCGATATTGAGAGATTTCGAGAAAAAGGGATGAAGAAACTTGGGAAACGCGATACCCTTGTTATCTGTGGGGATTTTGGTTTTCTTTGGAATGAGAGTCCTGCTGAAAAGAAATTGCTTGATAAAATATCAAAGAGTAAGTATAAAATTTTAGCGGTAGATGGTAGCAATGAGAACTTTGATATCCTTGAGAGATATGAAATAACGCAGACCGATATCGGCAAAGCGCGAAAAATTGGAAAAAATCTTTACATTGCGGTGCGCGGTGAGATTTATAATATTGATGGTCAGAGTGTTTTCGCCTTTGGTGGAGGTCTCGATGATGAATATTCAAATAAAGAGATTGGTGTTGGATATTTTGCGCAGTGCAATCCGTCTGATGAGGACTATGCAAGGGCAGAGGAGAGCCTATCGAGAGTTTCATCTGTCGATTATATCGCAACCCATATAGCGCCTGCGAAAATCCATAAGATTATGAGCGGTGAGAGAGAGGAAACCCTTAGAATAACCACCTTTCTCGAGCAGGTTCGAGAAAAAATTAAATTTACCCAGTGGTATTTTGGCAGATACCATAAAGATAAACTAATACCACCGCAGTTTACAGCTGTTTTTAAAGAGGTTGTAGCTGGTAAATAGAGTTTTAAAAGGCAGATGAATATTTGCCTTTTAATATTTTAAGGAGTTTATTATGAAAACAGTGATTAATTTAAAGCAAGAAAACAGTCTTGTGATGCCAAGTGAGTTTAGAGATGATGATGTTCGATTTTCAGATAGTTTAGCGCTGTTTTTCATTGAGGAATTTTCGGCTGTGGGGGATGTTGTCTTTGATCCATTTGTAGGATTTGCAACAACGGTTTTGGCAGCTGAAAAGCTTGGACGAGAAGGATTTGGTATCGAGGTTTTAGAGGATAGAGCGAAGTTTATAAAGTCGGTAGTTAAAAATAAAGATAATATTATCTGCGCATCAGCTCTTGATATAGATGATATCTCGCTTCCAAAGATAGATTTCGTCTTAACCTCACCTCCATATATGAGCAAAAATAACCATCCGCAATATCCTTTTGCAGGATATGAGATTACAGGCCAAAATTATAAAGATTACCACGAAGATCTTAAAAAGATATTCAGATCGATAAAGAAAAAGATGAATACTGGTGCGGTGGCTGTAATTGAGGTTAGCAATGTTATCAATGATGATGTTGTAACTCCGCTTGCATTTGATATTGCAAGTAGCGTTGGTGAAGTGCTGAAATTTGAACGAGAGATAATTATAAACTGGGATAACGGAAAACCAAAAGATAATTATGGATACGGATATGACCATAGCTATTGCTTAATATTTAAGAATATATAGGAGTTTTATTATGATAACATCAAATATCGCCTTTTACCCAACAGTTTCAATAGAAAAAACAGAAAAATTTTATACTGAGGTTATTGGACTGTCAAAAGTTTTTGGAAATGATAGTTTTGTTGTTTTCGACTGTGTAAAAGGTCATTTTGGCTTTGTTTTAACAGATGATGAGAGCAAAATTCCAAAAGGTCTTTGTCTATCGCTAAATTGCGATAGCGAAGAGGCGGTCGACAGTGAATACAAAAGGGTTTTAGCGCTTGGTGCTGATACTATAGCTCCACCGAAAAAGCACGATAAATTCCCTGTCTACTCATTTTTCATAAATGAGCCAAATGGTTATCTTTTGGAGTTTCAAAAAATTGAGAACATTTTGATTTAAGAGGTTTTTTTATGGAATTTGATATTAAAAGACTAAAATGGACAAACGCTCCAGCGCAGTATTCTATAACGGATAAAAAAATAGAAATAATAACCGAGCCTCATACCGATTTATGGCAGAGGACATATTATAAATTCCGAAACGATAATGCGCCAGTTTTGCAGCTGCAAACAGATGAGCAGGAGTTTTCATTTGAAGTTTTGGTGCATTTTGATAGCAAACATAATTTTGATCAAGCGGGTGTTGCACTATATCTTGATAGTGAAAACTGGATAAAGTCTTCAATAGAATATGGTGACTCCAAAACCGCTTTTCTTGGAGCAGTTGTCACAAATAACGGATATTCCGACTGGTCAACAAGCGAGATTTCAGCAGAGGTTCGAGAAATGTGGTTTCGCTTAAGCCGCAGAGGAAATGACTTTTGCATTCAAAACTCTTATGATGGCAAACGGTATCAGCAGATAAGAATCTGCCATCTATTTAATGCAAAGGAAACTATAAGTTTTGGGGTTTATGCTTGCAGTCCTGAGGAGTCCTCGTTTAAAGCAGTGTTTACTGAATTTAAGATGACAAAATGCAAATGGGCGTTGCATAGCGGGCAACAGCCAGATGCTGATTTAGTTTAAAGGTTTAGATAACAAAAGAGCGATGTGATTTCACATCGCTCTTTTGTTATAAATTATTATTTTGCATATAAAATATAATTACATACTCTCAGGTGCCGAAACATTCAGCAGTGCCAGCGCATTTTTAATAACCGTTGCGGTAGCATGGCAGAGGGATAGACGTGCTAAAGTTAGCTCATCGTTATCGCCTTTAACCTGGCATGCGTTGTAGAATTTGTGGAAAGCGGCGGCTGTATCGGATAAAAATCTTGTTATCGAAGATGGATCGTTTGCCTGTGCTGCGCCTATAACCGTTTGAGGGAATGATGCGAGGGCGCGTATTAGTTCTATCTCTGTCGGGTCGCCGAGGGTTGATAGAGTTAGGTTGTCGGTTGTGGTTATCTCTTTTCCGAGGGCACGAAGATTTTTTATAATCGAGCAGATTCGAGCATGGGCATACTGAACATAATAAACAGGGTTTTGGCTTGACTGCTCAACTGCAAGCGATAGATCAAAGTCCATCTGGCTTGAGGGTTCGCGCATTGTGAAGAAATATCTTGCTGCGTCTATCGGGATATCTTCAAGGAGGTCGGCAAGGGTTATGCTCTTGCCTGTTCTCTTGCTCATGCGAACAACTTCGCCGTCGCGCAGAAGCCTTACCATCTGCATAAGTATAATTGTTAGATCATCGCCGCAAAGTCCTATTGCGTCGAGAGCGCTCTGCATCCTTGCAACATGTCCGTGATGGTCAGCACCCCAGATATTTATAACTCTCTTAAACCCTCTATCTACAAATTTGTTTTTGTGGTAGGCGATATCTGATGCAAAGTAGGTGGGGAAGCCGTTGCCGCGTATTAATACAACATCTTTAAGCTCATCAATCTCTTTTTCTTTAAGCTTTTTTCCACTTCTCTCAAGTCTTTTTTGAACGTTATAGGCGTTTTTATAAAATAGAGTACCTTCAACGTTATATGTCTGGTCATTTTCGGTGAGTTTAGAGACAACTTTATCAACTTCGCCGCTATCATAAAGTGAGCTCTCAAAAAACCAGTTGTCAAACTCAACCTTGTAGCGAAGTAGGTCGGTGCGAAGTTTCTCAACGTTTAGAGGTAGTGCAAAGGTGATTAGAGCATCTTTTCTGGTCTTTTCATCTGCTGTCTTATATATATCACCGTGAAGCTTGTAAAACTGCTTTGCGCGCTCTTTGATATCATCGCCATGGTATCCATCTTCAGGAAACTCTATATTCTCCTCACCATGGATAATCTGGAGGTATCTTGCTTGGAGCGAAAGGCCAAATTTTTCTATCTGGTTGCCAAAGTCGTTTACATAAAACTCGGTTGTAACATCATATCCTGCAAATCTGAGTATACGAGCAAGGCTGTCGCCGATAGCGCCACCGCGGGCATTACCCATATGCATAGGCCCTGTTGGGTTCGCTGAAACAAACTCAACCATAACCTTTTCGTTTTGGCCGAAGTCTGAGCTGCCGTATTTTTCGCCCTCTTTTAGTATATCAAAAACAACATCCTCAAAATAGCTCTTTCCCACTTTGAAGTTTAAAAATCCAGGACCTGCCGCCTCGCAACTCTCGATGCTACTACCGCTAAAGTCGATATTCTCTATAATCTCCGCCGCAATATCGCGTGGCGCTTTTTTTATAGCTCGTCCTGAAACGAGGGCGAAGTTTGAGGCGAAATCGCCGTTGTTTGTATCTGCTGGGATTTCCACCAAAAAATCGGGAAGCTCTATATCATATAGAGCGCCCGCTGTTTTTATAATTAAATCTTTTATCTCTGCAGCTGTTGCTGCCTGCCTGTTAAACATCTCTCTCCTGTTGCTCCTTTACCGTTATGTGTATTTCATTCTCGCTTGCAAGCGAAGTATTTATATCGAGGGTATATGTCATATGAAGCTCGCCGCCGTTATCGTTGAAATCAAGCTGTATGTCGCTTCCCATAACGCCAACTGTTATATCACCATACCCAGTTGAATATCTGTTTTGGTGGCGGACACCCTTTTCGACGGTTATCGTATTTCTCACCTGACCATATCTGTTCATCGAGACCTTCTTTTGATCGATAGAAACAACGGTGTTGCAACCCTTAAATCCGCTCATATCGCTCTCTTCATAGGCGATAAAATACTTATCGTCCTTTTTAAAGAAATGGCCTATCGTTATAAGCTCAGTTGAGTCGTTATCCTCGCCCTGCTTTTGAATACCTCGAATATTGATTACTACGTTTTTTTTCAAAATGAATCCTCCTAAAAGTTCGTAACCGAAACTTTTGTTATTTCTTCTATATTATTATCTAAAAACATCGAAGCGATTTTTAAAAACCCTTGTGTCGTATCGCTTACGAAAAATCGGCAGCTACCTTTTTTTGCGCTCTTATTTAAAATGTCTCTCTCTTCTAAAATAACAGCCGCTTTTTTCGCAACCTCCACTCCGCTGTCGATAAGCGATACAGAGTCGCCAAGATACTGCGCAATAACGCTTTTTAAAAGAGGGTAGTGGGTACAGCCTAAAATTAGAGTATCTATATTTGTTTCTTTGAATTCCTCAAGATATAGCCGGACAACGGCTTTTGCTATCTCATTATCTTTATCGAATATCCCATCTTCAACTATCGGTACAAAAAGCGGACAAGCTTTGCTTTTAACGCTTGCAGTCTCGCACTGTCTTTTAATCTCATCCAAAAAGGAATTTGAAGCAATAGTTGCTTTTGTTGCGATAACTCCGATATTTTTGTTTTTTGAAGTTTTTGTAGCTGCTGTCACAGTTGGCTCGATAACCGATAAAAAAGGAAGGTCTACCGACTTAATAAAAGCATCATCTATATTCGAGCAGACAGTACCGCAGGCGGCGATAACCATCTTAACGTCCATAGACTTTAGAAAAGCTATATCCTGCCTTGCATAGTTTAGGATAGTATCACGGCTTCGACTGCCGTAAGGGACCCTGCCAGTATCGCCAAAGTAGATAAAATCTTCGTTTGGCAAAAGTTTTATAAGCTGGCGGAGGGCTGTGAGCCCGCCGAGACCTGAATCGAAAACCCCAATTGGCTTTTTGTTCATCTACCGCTATCCTCCTTGTGAAGTGCAAGTGTTACAAGTTCATCCAAAAGGTCACAGTAGCTCTTACCTGTTGCCATAATCATCTTTGGAAACATCGAGATAGATGTGAAACCGGGGATAGTATTTATCTCATTTAGCAGTATTGTGTTGTCGGAAGTTAGGAAAAAGTCGACCCTTGAGAAGCCCTCGCAACCAAGGGTTTTATATGCTTTAATGGCAATCCTTTTAATCTCCTCACAAATTGAAGGTTCGATATCTGCGGGGATAATAGTCTTTGAAGTGCCGAGAAGGTATTTTGCATCGTAGTCGTAGAAATCATTTGAAGAGAGAATCTCTCCTGCTTCTCCACAGTATGGGTTGTTATTTCCAACAACGGCAATTTCAATTTCACGACAGTTTATAGATTTTTCAATAAGTATTTTTGAGTCGTGCGCTTTTGCAAGATTTATTGCCATTTTTAGCTCTTCGCTGTTTGAAGCTTTATTAACCCCAACGCTACTACCAGAATTTGCAGGTTTCACAAAAACAGGATAACCTAGTATCTTTGAAACTTTATCTTCAAGCAAATCAAAATTATCTGTTTCAGATTTAATAAATGTAAGGTATGGGGTGTTATTTATCCCGGCTGCAGTGAGCATTGTTTTTGCAACCGCCTTATCCATGCAGACAGCAGAGGCAAGAGCGCCGCAACCAACGCAGGGGATGCCAGCAAACTGACAAAGTCCCTGTATAGTTCCATCTTCGCCGTTTTTTCCGTGCAAAACAGGGAAGATAGCATCTATTTTAAGGTTTGAAAAGCTGCCATCAGGAAGCATATTTACAAGACCATGCACACGACGATCCGCTGAAATGGTCGTTGGTACGCAGTCGCTATCAGTCTCCCAACTGCCACTCTCGATAGCTGCAGGGTCACCTGGGTAGAGGAGCATTCTGCCTTTCTTTGTTATTCCAACGGTAATAACCTCGTATTTATCACGAGGTAGGTTTGATATAACAGAAGTTGCCGACATAAGCGACACCTCATGCTCGGAAGATACTCCTCCGAAAATAACAGCGATGCGAAGTTTAGCCAAAATAACGCCTCCATAAAAATAGTTTTAATTATAGATAGAAAAGGCAATTTTCAAAAAAACTGAAAAAAGGTATTGAAAAAGCTATTACTATTCATTATTATATAGTTGTAGAACTTGGATATTACATTAAACTGCGTTTAGCCTTAATATTTTATCATAAAACGCTTGTTTTTTCAATTGCTAGATAAAATTATATGCGAAAAATAAAAATAGTTGCAATAATGCTTGACTATATATAATCTTTATGCTAAAATACTATTACCTCGATTCGTAGGTTTATTTTTTTGTGTTAAATTTAACGCAAATACGAGGGAGGCAAAATAGGTCTTTAAGTTAAAAAAGAGAGGTGCCGAAAGATGAGAGTAAAAATTACTATGGCTTGCACAGAGTGCAAACAGCGCAACTACAACACAATGAAAAACAAGAAGA
>CAYJGN010000004.1:34894-59419 GCA_964369635.1 uncultured Oscillospiraceae bacterium | reverse complement strand
GTGTTTTTTTGAATATATACCAATCATCAGAGGACTATTTAGAGGTTATTTACATGTTGAGCCAGCGCAAAGAGCATGTGCGCTCAATAGATATAGTAAACGAAATGGGTTTTTCCAAACCAAGCGTTAGTGTTGCTATGAAGAAATTGCGTGAGAATGGATATATAAAAATGGATACCGACGGTTATATAACTCTTTCCGAAATAGGACTTGATGTTGCTGTTAAGATATATTCAAGGCATGAGGTGCTTAGCAGTTTTTTAGTAAAACTCGGCGTAGATGAGGAAACCGCGACAAAGGATGCTTGCAAGATGGAGCATATCTTAAGTGAGGTTACTTACGCTGCAATTAAGCAACATGCAAATTCGCTTAACTAATCACGGTTTAGAGGTATCAGATGGAAATCATCAAAGCGCCAAAAGGTAATATTGTGTACGACGACAATAAAAATTTTACCGGCTGTTATGCTGAAATATTCGATTTGGAGACGAACGAAATAATCGATCGTACCCGTATCATTTCGCATGACCGTAAATTTCATATTATTAAAATGGAGAGCAATGCAAAAAAAGAAATACTCAAAAGAGTTCGTATAAGCGTTGTTATCTTCTCGAGCGATAAGCCATTTCAGTTTTTTGGAACCGCAAGGAAAAGCATGGGATTCAATGCCCTTGAAGTGGCTCTTTTCCAAGGACGTGAAAAAGAAGGTCGAAAATACGGACGATACGATGTTAATATTGCAGGCGTTGTTGATGCTATAAAAACCAAAACCCAGCTTTTAGAGATAGCAAGACCGCTTGAAATAGAAGTTTTAAATGTAAGTGTTGGTGGGATGCTTATTAAAACATACCCCTATTGCTTTGATGTAGGAAGTGCGTTTAGAGTTAAACTATCCCTAAATGGTAACGCGCGCGAATTTAGCTGTATTGTTATGAGAGTGCTCGGTCAAACATCTATCTCCTGGCAATACGGTTGTGAGTTTATAGACTATTAGAAATCGAGGTAAATAATGGATAAATTAGGCATGCTTCCAATAGATATCGATTATCTATTTGACGGTCTTGTTGTCGGTGATGATATTTTAAGCTTCGATGGAAAGATAGTCCTTCTTTCAGCCGGCGAGATTTTAGATGACCATAAGATAATGCGTCTTAAAAATTTCAACAAGGATAATCAAAATATATACGTCACAGAGGGTACATATAAAGAGCTTATCGAATCCCGTGCACCAGCTGCGAAATCCAAACCCCAAAATAATCATAATAATAGCATCGCGCAAGTTATAGGCTATAATGACCTGCAAGAAGATGTGAAATCTTTTATGAATACCGTCATAAAAGATGGACAAATAGACTTCGGCACGGCAAAAACCATTAATAAAAGTATTCGCGAAAAGATTGATAGCGTTAGCGTCTCCGATGTTCTCGCCTGTATAAATAGTGAGCGCCCAATAGATGAAGATCTTGAGCGCCATTCGCTAAATGTCGGAATAATAAATGCGTACATAGGCAGTTGGCTTCACCTATCAGAGCGCGATATAGACTCCCTTGTTATAGCGGGCATTATCCATGACGTTGGCAAAACCAAAATACCCGATGAAATTCTAAATGCCCCAAGAAAACTAACAGATGAAGAGATGGGAATTATTAAAGGTCATCCAGAATTTTCCTATGATATCGCATCCGATTCCCCTGATATACGAGAAGATATTTTAGATGCAGCTCTCTACCACCATGAAAAAATAGATGGAACAGGTTATCCAAAAGGACTTTTTGGAGAAGAAATTCCGCTCTTTGCAAAAATTACTGCTATCAGCGATGTTTATGATGCATTAATATCTAAAAGGAGCTATAAAGCAGCTGTAAATCCATTTGAAATACTTGAAATGATGAATGCAACAAAGCTTCATTTCGACCCTGATATTAAAGATATTTTCATCTATAATATGCCAGCCCAGCTGATTGGCAGTCATGTCTTGATGTCGAACGGTGAGCGCGGAATAGTACGATATGTATTCCCAAATGATTTAAAATCACCTATTATTGAGATTAACGGTGTTCTAATTCAGGTCACCGAAGATTTATATTGCGAGCAGATAAACGATGAAAAATTCACTAATACGGGAGGCATAATTTGAGCGATTTAAAGATTGAAAACAGCAAACCCGAGTACCTTAAATATGAAGCAGATAGAGTTATATTTAGAGCGAATTCAAAAGTCATAGATTCCCTATATATAGTCCTAATAGGTGAGGTGGCAATTTTCGAGTCGGAGAGCAGCAGACCAGGTGATAATGTTGAGATAGTAGCTCCCGGAAATTTTTTAGCTGCTGAGAGGTTCTTTTCAGCCACTGCTCCAACAAGATTTTATAAAGCAACAACCGATACTATTCTTTTAAAATTTTCTGCCGATAAAGTTGGTCAGTTTTTATCGGATAATTATCAAGTGGCCTCAGGGCTTATTGTTAGTCTTGCAGAGAAATTCGCAAAAGAGAATGAGAATAGCAATAGATACAAAAAAACTCTTATAGATGCAGGGCTTTTAGTAGAGCGAAAAAATGACACCCTCCCCTTCGATAGTGGAATTTTCCCAGAAGAACATAAGCAGTATAATATAGAAGCTCCAGCAGAATATAGAAATTATATAACAGAATACGGTATCATCTGCCCCTCTTGCAAGACGGATTTTAAGGGAATAAAGCAGCTCACTATGAAATTTAAGCAAAAAGGAACTGTCGGCTGTGATTTGAGGCGCCACTACCACGATTTCCTACCCGCTTGGTACGATGTTCAAACCTGCCCACATTGTTTATTTAGTTTTCTTGATAGCTTTTATCAGAGCGGCGGCATTATAAAGCAAGACCTAAAAAACACCCTTCAACAGCTAAAACCAACGATTAATTTAGATTTTAGCGTGCGACGTAATGTTGATGCGGTTTTCACCGGTTACTACTTAGCCATTATTTGTGCTGAATCTTATAGGGCGAAATATCAAATACTCGCAAGGCTATGGAGATTCCTAAGCTGGATGTATGAGGCTTGCGGCGATGAGGAGATGGAGCATTTCGCTACTGAAGAGTCTTATAAAAAATGCGTTGAATACTATGAGCATGAAGAGCTCGCCGAAGAGGCAAAACAAACGCTATTTATGATAAGCGGAACCCTTGCAAAAAAACTTGGCAAGTATGATGAAGCGCTCCGCCATCTTGGCAACGCTAAGTTTTGCAAAACCGATAAACCTATCTATAAAAAATTAATTGAGCTTGAAATAGAAGATATCAGAGAGAGAAGAGACGCTTTGAAAGTAGAATAGAGTTATAAAAAATAATAATAACGATAATTCCTAACGGTTTTATCGTTATTTTTATAGCTTAATTAAATCTTCAGAATTTAACCGCTTTTATTTTAATTAAATATCTGCAATAATATATTTAGAAAGTTAAGGGGGAGTATAATATGTACAACATTTTAGTATGCGATGATGAGCGCGATATCGTTAATGCAATTGAAATTTATCTTGGTCTTGGAGAAGAATATAAGGTGCTTAAAGCGTATAACGGGGCAGAAGCTGTTGAAGTTATAAAAACCGAGGAGGTTCATCTCGCTATTCTCGATGTCATGATGCCAAAACTCTCAGGGATTGAAGCTATGGCGCAGATACGCGATATAAGCAATATCCCTATAATTTTGCTAACTGCAAAAAGCGAGGACAGCGATAAAATCGAAGGTCTTAATAGCGGCGCTGACGATTATATAACAAAACCATTCAACCCAGTTGAGCTTATGGCGAGGGTGAAAAGCGCTATCCGACGGTATACAAAGCTCGGCGCTGCTGAGATTAACTCCGAGACCATAACAATAGGCTCTATTTCAATTGATGACAGGGCGAAAAGAGTTTTAGTTGACGGAGTTGAAGTGCGGCTAACTCCAACAGAATACGATATTCTAAAGCTACTTATCTATAATGCTGGCAAAGTTTATTCACCAAAAGATATCTATAAAAACATTCTAAGCGAAACCCCTTATGGCGTTGAAAATACCGTTGCCGTGCATATTCGTCATCTTCGAGAGAAGATAGAGATTAATCCAAAAGAGCCGCAATATATAAAGGTTGTTTGGGGGCAGGGGTATAAATTTTCTGAAATCGGAGGATAAAACTTTTGAAAAAACTGCTACTTAGCTTACCATTTAAAATTATAGCAGGAATACTGCTATTTATTTCAATAATTGCTTTTGTATTTGGTACAAGGCTTTTTATCGAAGTAGCTATGACAGGCTATTATCGATATGATTCAGTCGATGAATTTTATGATAGCCAGTATGATAGCTATGTTTACGACGTTAATAGGATGCTCGGGTATCATATAACCGACGATATTATCTATAACGACGGAAATTCACTTGGGGAGATTATATCAACTCTTGATGACCCGACCTATTACAGCGCAATAACCGATATAGGTTTTTCTGTTACTGTTGGGGGCAATGAAATTTATAGTCATATAAGCGAGAATAAAGGAGCGCTCACCTTTATTTATGAAACCGCCTATGACCCACCTCTCACCGAAACTGCTGATGGTAAAGATTTCGCTATAATAGAACCGAGCGAAAATGATTCGAATAGCATTATTTTCACGATGACCTATAATATAAATGCCCCGGAAAAAGCTAAGTTTATAGATAACTATTTTGGTTTTTTCTCCCAAACTATAAGCCCTGATATTATTATTCCTCTGCTTATAGCTATATTTGTTTTCGGCGTCGCTCTCTTTCTCCTACTCGCATATGGCGCTGGGCGAAGATACGGCTCTGCTGATGTTCACCAAAATATCTTAGATAAAATACCAACAGAGTTTCATATAGTGGCAATAGCCAGCTTGTTTCTCTATTCGCTATATGCATTTTCCAAAGCGTATTATTATTACGACTTCACATTTCCCTCTATTGCATTTATAGCCTCTTCGTTTACCGTCGCATTTTTGCCGATTCCCCTCCTCTCACTTGTTACAAAACTCAAGGCAAAAACATTTATAAAAAGCATGATTATCTATCGCACCGCTGCTTTTGGGTTCACTAATCTGCGCCGTGCATATAAAAACTCCTCAGTGCTAATTAAGGTTATAATTTATTTTATCTTAATATTCTTTATAACCATTTTCATGACTGGATTTATGGGATTCTCCTCTCTTTTCTTCTTAGTTTTGGGGATAGCAGCGCTTCTCTGCCTTTTCGCTATTTGGATAGGGACGCTTAAAGCGGGCGCTGATAAGATATCAAAAGGAAATCTTGATGCTAAGATAAACACCGACTATATGTTTTTTGATTTTAAGCAGTTCGGCGATAGCCTTAATCAGATAGAGCAGGGTCTTGAGATAGCTATGAGCGAAAAACTCAAAAGTGAGCGACTTAAAACAACCCTTATAACAAACGTCTCGCATGATATAAAAACCCCGCTCACTTCTATTATCAACTATGTCGACCTTATAAAAAAAGAAGAGATAGAAAACGAGAAAGTTTTGGAGTATATAGAGGTACTTGATAGGCAATCTCAAAAACTTAAAAATTTAATACTCGACCTCGTTGATGCATCAAAGATTTCAACAGGTAATATCGAGGTATCATTTGAGCAGATAGAGATAAACACTCTGCTACAGCAGATAGACGGTGAATATACCGAAAGATTTTTAGAAAAAGGACTCACACTTGTGATAGAACATCCAAAAGAGAGATTTGTTGTCACAGCTGATGGACGGTATATATACAGGGTTTTTGATAATCTTCTCACCAATATGATAAACTATTCACTACAAAACACAAGAGCATATATTAAAGTTGCGGCTACTGCAGAAGAGATAAACATTATCTTCAAAAACACCTCAAAAGACCAGCTAAATATAACAGCAGATGAGCTAAAAGAGCGCTTTGTCCGAGGTGACAGCTCGCGAAACACCGAGGGCAACGGTCTTGGTCTCTCAATAGCTGAGAGTCTATGCACCGCTCAAAACGGAAGCCTTAATCTCTCTATTGATGCCGACTTATTTACCGCTACTGTATCATTCAAAGGATATCATGAAGTTTTAGAGATAGAATAGATTTGTTTCATAGAAAACCATTTTGCAAATATGATAATAAGTTTAGTTATAATTTATGGGTTTTGCAAATTATATAAACTTTATCTACTATTCCCTAATTTAAAGCTACCATAAAAAAATCCGCCTTAAGGCGGATTTTTTTTTAGCTTACTATTAAATTTATTAGTTTTGAGATACTATTATACTTTGCACCCTTTTAGCTTCTATAAAACTCCATCATTTTTATAAGCATAGCTTTGAATTTTTCACCATCTGCTGGTAGTGCAACATGAACATTTGGCTCTTTTGGAGTTTCTGCATCTTTACCCCATTTATTATTAAATAGAACACAAGTTCTACCAACATTTATACCATGGGTCTCACAGCATACATAGTATTTTTTAGTTGGGTAGAGAGTTTCGTCGATAACACCAGCAACTGTTATAGCGTCATATATAGGGAATTTTTTAAATTTTTCGCCCATAAACGCTTCAACCTCTTTAGGTATTATCCGCTCTTTGCTCATTTGTTTAACAAAAGCATCTGCAAACTCTTGAATATTGCTCTCACCTTTAAATATCTCAATAAGATCTTTTTTATATAGCGCCGCACCATTGCAAGCATCAAGACCTACTAAGACAACATCCGCGCCGCTATCGAAAACTATCTGGCAGGCATGTGGGTCGATATAGATGTTATACTCGGCATTTGGAGAGTCAGCAACGTTACCGCTCCCGTAAGCACCGCCCATAATAACTATCTTCTTTAGAAGTTTTGGAAGATCTGGGTATTTTAATATTGCAGTTGCAACGTTTGTCAGCGGGCCAACAGCGCAGAGAACAAGCTCGCCTGGGCGCTTTGAAGCTTCTTCATAGAAAACATCCCATGCATATTTATCAGTTTTATTAACCTCGCCTCTTTTTGGAAGCTCGATATCAAGAAGGCCGTTTTTGCCATGGAACATCGAAGCATCTTCACCTGGCTTAAAGACCAACGGTCTAGCAGCGCCCTGTGAAACAATAGCATCACTCTCAAGATAGGAAACTAAATCTGCAGCATTTCTGCTTGTATGCTTATAGGCAACATTTCCATTAACAGGTGTAACGGCGATTAAATCTATGTTTGGAGCTGAGTTTGCAAGAAGTATTGCCACCGCATCATCAACGCCAGGATCGCAATCTATAATAAGTGGTATTTTATTCATATTATCCTCCTTTATTTACAGCACGACATCAGAAGGTCGACAAATTTTTCGCGGTCGAGATCAACCGATACAAAAGCATTCTTTTTCATATCTGGCTCAGCCCAGCTATAATACTGAACAGTGGTACAACCTCTATTGTGGTCTCCTGTTATATCAATTGCAACTCTTGCAGGAATTAGCTTTACTATATCATCTGAAACTAAAGTCGCAATAGTTACAGCATCATGCATCGGTACTTCGATTATCTCATCATCGCCCTTCTCTGGGTGCATATCTGCAAAATGCTGGCTTAGCTGACCGATAAGGTCTCCTGCTGGTGTTCCAAGCGCTAAGAATTTCTTTATCTCGTTTTTGGTAAGTCTTGCTTTGTTTGTCGCGTCAAGACCGCACATAACAACAGGAATTCCCGACTCAAAAACAACATAAGCACTCTCAGGATCAACCCAGATATTAAATTCAGCAGTTGATGTCCAGTTACCGCCAACAGCGGCGCCGCCCATTATAACTATCTTCGCAATCTTCTCTTTTAGGTGCGGATAGCTTGCGAGGAAAACCGCTGTATTAGTAAGGGGTCCCATTGCAACTAAAACAACCTTTTCAGTCTGCTCTTCTATTTTCTTCGCCATAAATGTTGCGAAATTCTCATCTAAAACCTTTGTTTTAAGTGGTGGGAAATCAGGGCCATCAAGGCCACCCTCACCATGAACAGAAGCCGCTGTTTCAAGGGTACGAATCATTGGCTTTGCACGCCCTTTAACAACAGAAACTCCCTCCACAGAAAGCCACTCAAGGGTGCGAAGTGCGTTTGTAGCGGTGTTTTCAAGGGTTGAATTTCCACCGACAACAGTAATACCCAAAACATCTATTTCGGGTAGATTTAGTGCCATAACAATAGCCATGACATCGTCATGACCTGGATCTCCGTCTATTAAAACCGGAATTTTCGACATATCTTTGCATCTCCTAACTTTTTTTATATATTTTACCATTAAGGGCGTTTTTTCGCAATGTACGAGTGCAACAAAAAAAGGGGCGAATATTCACCCCTTTAACTAAAATTATCAATCGCTATGCTATTATTCTTATATTCTTTATCGCCATTTCAAGACTAAAATTTCTTATCCTTTTGGCTTATGAGTCCATTTCGGTAGCTGTCAACAAGCATCTGCAAATCAGAAACTCTGCTTGCAAGAGTTTGCCCGTTATCAGTATCTTTTATCATAATCCTACCATTCATCTTTTCGATAGTTGTCGATTTATTATGCATGTCAAGGTCGTTTGCAACAGCACTGCTAACAGTATCGAAAGGATTATGCTCAGAGAGGACTATCTCTCTTGAATTGAAAATAAGGGTGTATCCTGCGATACCTGTTACCGGCTGATAGGCTTTTGAAAGCCCACCATCTATAACTATAAGCTTACCTTCTGCTTTAACCGGGCTCTCCCCTTTGCTTATTTTCACCGGCATATGCCCATTAATAATCTTTGAACGCTCCTCAAAAAGCGAGAATTCATGCAAAATACTATCAGCACCCACAGGGGTATGACTTAAGCGATAATAAGGGTCTTTATGCTCGGTATGGGTACTGCTATCCTCAATAAAATAACGCTCGAAGGTTGTTATTCTATTTTTGCCGTTGAGCGGAGATTTTGGCCCGCACCAGAGATACCAGATAAAATCAAGTCCGAAAGCTTTTTCCGCAGTTCCCTCAGCACTAAAATACCCAACTCTTACAAGTCTGTCGGCAGCATCAAGCAGCGCTTTTCCGCAAAGCTTTTTCCCCTCAAGCACTAAATTCGAAAAACTACCGTCCTCCTCCATTGGAATACAACCGTGGAAAAGAAGATTTCCATTGCAAACAAGGTACATACTACCATGTTTATATAAAAACTTAATATGCCGTGCAAGCTTCTCACTATGGGTGAATGACAAGCTAAGCTTTGAAATAACTTCCATCTCAGCAGTTGTCAGCTTATATGGGTCGTCGATATCGATAGTTGGAAAATTATTATCTTTCAGCGTATGGACTTTGCCATCGATTATGATAGTGCCTTTATTATAATCAATCTTATCGAGCATAAGTCTTTTATCCATATTAAATTCAGGATGATTTTTAATAATCTGTCCTTCAAGCTTAAATAATATAACAGCTATTGCTTTATGGATTTTAGCAGTCTGACGCTCACTTTTCTCATTCACCACTTCATCATCTATATGCTTTGGCATAAAGACATCGCAATTATCATAGCGATACTGCTCCATTGCAAAAGTTGCAAGTGGTCGAACATTTATCCCATATCCATCTTCAAGGGTATCGAAATTATTATATTTCAAGCAGTTTGCAATAACATTTGCAATGCATGCTCCATGACCTGCAGCCGCTCCCATCCAAAGGACATCGTGGTTACCCCACTGAAAATCAACTTTATGATAAGATAAAAGGTGATCGAGAATTATATCAGCGCCAGGGCCTCTATCGAAGATATCACCTATTATATGAAGATGATCTATTATAAGCCTGCCAATAAGACCGCTAATTGCGGTTATAAATCCATCGGCAGAGCCTGAGTTTATAATTGATGAAACTATATGCTCATAATAGCTATCTTTATTATGGTCAAAACCATTTGCATGGAGAAGCTCATCAATTATATAGCTAAACTCCGATGGCAGCGCCTTGCGCACCTTGCTCCTTGTATATTTTGAGGAGGCAACGCGGCAGATATCAACAAGGCGGTAGATAGTCACCCGATACCACTCAAAATTCGCCTCACCACGGCTTTTATGGTAGGCGAGCTTTTCCTCAGGGTAGCAGATAAGGGTTGCTATCTTTCGGCGGTCATCTTTTGTCAGAGTATTTCCGAAGATATCATCAATTTTGGTTTTGATAACACCTGAGCCGGTCTTTAATAGGTGCAAAAATGCAAGATGCTCACCGTGGATATCCGATAAAAAATGCTCAGTACCCTTTGGAAGATTTAAAATAGCCTCAAGGTTTACAATCTCGCTTGTTGCCGATGGTATATCTGGGAAATTTTCCCGCAAAAGCTCTAAGAATTTTATATTTTCTGTAAGTGTTTGTTTTGAAAAGGTCATAACATACCTCCTAACTATTATAGTATATCATCAATCTGTAAAATTTTCGAGACGAAAAAGAGAGAAATATTTAAACTTTACCTAATAAAATAAAACGCTTATAGTGAATAAAATGGTATTTAAGGTAAGTATTATAGCTAAAAAAGCAGTGAGGTAAGCAAATATCCTGCTTCTTTTTTCCAAAAAAGATGATTGCTTTGGTTTTATGAAAATAAATATAAAAGAAAATATAAATGTGGTAAAAGATAAACCTCCAAAAATTATATAGACTTTGTTTACGGTATAAGAAATATAATTATCTGGTTGATTAAAACTAACATTAAAATTAACGGCAAAAAGGCAGAGGTAAAGGGTGAAAATGATAGATAGCGCAAAAGTGGTTATGCAGCTTGTCTTTTTCATTTCAATCTTTCTCCTTATAATATTTAGATTTCTAAAGTTAATTTTATTATACACTGAAAAAAAGCATAGTCAACGATACTGTTAATTTTTTAATTTAATATTAAGAATCTAAAAATACACGAAAACACCCGCCAATGGCAGGTGTTTTCATTTTAGGGTATGGGGTATTGAAAGGTTGGTATTTTTTTAGTTAGCGATTAGTCATCGTCTCCGTCGTCATCGTCATCATCGTCATCATCGTCGTCATCGTCGTCATCGTCATCGTCGTCATCGTCGATATCATCGAAATCGTCATCGTCGTCGTCATCGTCGTCATCATCGTTGTCATCGTTGTCGTCGATATCATCGAAATCGTCGTCATCTAAATCATCATCGTTGTCGTCATCATCGTCATCATCGTTATCGTCGTCATCTAAATCATCATCGTTGTCGTCATCATCGTCGTCATCGTCATCGTCGTCATCGTTGTCATCAAGGTCATCATCGATATCGTCGTTAGCTTCAATCTTTGCGTCTAAAACAGCAGCTGTGTATGCATCTATATCGTAGTCGTATTCGTTTTCTGCAGTTTCAAACTCAACATCATATAGGAAAACGCCATTTTCAACATCAAACTCAACATCGATATCAGTTACGCTCTCGACTGTAAGTCCCGCCGCTGCAAGTGCTGCGTTTAGTGCTGCTTCTCTGCCGATATATTTGCTCTCATTTGGAGCAGTTTCACCAACAACAACATCGGTTATAGTTTCATTTCTTGAAGAAAGAAGAAGGTTAAGTTCGCCGATTGATAGGTCTGCAAGTTCATCAAAAATTAGTGTTGGGTCTGCTGCAATTAGCTTCTCGATAAGCGCCGCTTTACCTGTTGAAATTCCGTTTTCTGTTGCTTGTTGCTCGGTTGTTTCTGTTGCTAAAACTACCTGTGAGATAACTGAGCCGTCAACTTTATAGTTTTCGAGAATTGTTTCAACCTTTTTGAGCATCTCTGCCGCTGTTTCGTCGTTGCCGCCCTCAACTGATAGAAGGAATGAGCTGTCGGTTGGGTCGATGAATCCATTAGTTATCATTGAACCGAGTAGTGCATTCATAACAACCTCAACCGAGCTTCCCTCAAGGTCATCTTCCATGTTGCCAAGCACTGTAACTGCATCTGCATTTAGCGTCTCGATGTCTGTCACTTTCTCATTTCTTGAAACCTCTATATTGAAACTTGGGTTTACATCGAGACCGAGTGTTAGGTATGAGCTGTTCATATATGCGTTGTATCCGAAGAATCCGCCGCCGAGTATTGCGACTGCCGCCGCTGTTGATGCTATTATTTTAAATAAGTTGTTCTTTTTAACTGTAGCTTTCATCTGTATTTCCTCCAAATTGCTCTGATTTATTTTTTGGAGAACAGCATCGAAGTTGGGTTTTGGCATTTCTGCTAAAACGGCTTCTCTTATTTTATTTTCTATTTGATTTTTATCCATTATAGCCATCCTCCTCTAAGATTTCTCGTACCTTTTTGATTGCACGGTTGTACTTTGACAGAACAGTTGATAATTTGATGGAAAGAAGATCTGCAATTTCTCTGTGACGAAGTCCTGAGACTGTGTGGAGTATGACTATCTGTCTTGTTTCGTCAGGGAGAGAGGCGAGAGCTTTATCGAGAATAAGCTTGTGAATACTATTCTCTTCAAACTCAACTGCCGGTAGTGGATTTGAATCACTATCCATCTCATCGAGTGAAACTTTTGATTTGCTTCTTATTCGCATGTAGGCTAAATTCTTTGTTATTGTTAAAATCCAAGCCATTGGCTTGCCTTGTTTTTTGTAAAACTTTGCCGATGCGAAGATGCGTACAAAAGTGTCCTGTGCTATGTCCTGTGCATCTTGTGTATTCTTTATTATTGAATAAGCGAAGCTGTAAACCGCGGGGTAGCTAATCCCGTATAGTGTTGAGAGTGCTTCTGTGTAACCTTTTGCGATATCGATTAAAAGTTCCTCGTCTATCTGCGGTGTGTTACTCTTTCTTGAACTCTCATCTTGAAGTGAGCTCACCATTAATGAAAACATGTTTTTCTCCTATTCACCCTATTAATGCATAAGGGGGGGTATTTTATTGCACCAAAAATAAATTTTTTTCAAACTTTTATGATTATATCAAAAAAATAGTTTTTTTTCAAATAAAATAGCAATATAATGCTGTTGTTTTAATAATAGATTAAATATGTTATAATTAGGAAAAACTAAACCAAGGGGACTTTTATGAAAAAAATAAAGAAGATAACAGAGGGAATAGAGAGCCTTATTGTTTTTTCAGAGCTTAAAACAGACCCTGTTTTTAAATCCCTCTATAATTTTGCTGAAGCGGCAGCAAAAAAGAGCAGAAATACTCTCGCAATATATTCCTCTCTCCTCTCAAAACTTTTCCCACATAGCTCTTCACTCGCGGAGTATGCAAAACAACTTCTTATAAAAAGCGAGAACTTCTATATTAAAGGTGTTTGTACCGGTAGGATATTTGATAAAAATATTGAAGAAGCACTAAAAAATGATCTTTCAATACTCAGCGAGATAGTCTCGATAGACCCCCGTGATATTTTAGATAATGCGGGCGTTAAATGCGCACAGAGCTATAAAGCTGAGAGTGTGGATTTTGTATCCTTCTATTGTGATAGAATAGAGAATATTGAAAAATGCGGGTATGGAGAGTTTGCAATTAACAATGTATTTACCTATGATGGCAAGCTTCGAGCAATACAAAACCCTGACCCTCAAAGGCTATCAGAGCTTAAAGGTTATGAGCGCGAACGAGGTATGGCAGTTGATAATACTCTCTCATTTATAAATGGAGGTGCCGCAAACAATATGCTTTTATATGGCGATGCAGGAACTGGAAAAAGCTCAACTATAAAAGCAATATTAAATGAATATGCAGACCGCGGACTTCGTTTAATTGAGATAAAAAAAGAATTTTTGCATGTGATACCAAACCTTTTAACAAAGCTCTACGCAAATCCCCTTAAATTCATTCTTTTTATAGATGATTTGAGTTTTTCAAAAAATGATGATAACTTCTCAGCCCTCAAAGCAGTTTTAGAGGGGAGCGTTGTAGGGACTGGGAACAACTGCATAGTCTATGCGACGAGCAATCGGCGGCATCTTGTTCGCGAAAGCATGGAAGATAGGGCTGGCGATGATATCCATTTATACGATACGATGCAGGAATCACTATCGCTGTCAGCAAGATTTGGCCTTACTGTAACATTCCAAAAACCGGACAAAGATGATTATCTAAAAGTCGTTTTATATTATGCAACAGTATATAATCTTGAGATGGAAAAAGAGCTGCTCGAAAAGAGAGCTGAGAGCTTTGCTATTCGAAACGGCGGCAGAAGCCCACGCTGCGCAAAGCAGTTTGTACGTTATGAATTGGCAGCAAGAGGATAGCTGTTAACATATAATAAAGAAAGAGGTTAGATTATGAATGCAATTTATACAAGAAGAAGCGTTAGGAGTTTTTTAGAGAAAGAAGTTGAAGCTGAGAAGATAACGCAGATATTAAAAGCGGCAATGCAAGCGCCCTCTGCAGGAAATGGACAACCTTGGAAATTTATCGTAGTTTCTGGCAAAGAAAATTTAGAAAAACTATCTGAATATAATCCACATGCAAAGTCGCTCAAAGATGCTTCACATGGAATAATCATCTATGCCGATAAAACTGAGATGAAAAAAGCTGATATGTGGGAGCAAGATCTCGGCGCCGCAACGCAAAATCTAATGCTTGAAGCGGCAGATATCGGACTTGGCAGCTGCTGGTTTGGAACAGCACCTGTTTTGGAGCGGATGGATTTTATCAGAAAGCTATATAATCTTTCATCTGATATTTTGCCATATGCGGTCGTCTCGATAGGATACCCAAAAGAAGAGGACGCAAACAAATTTGTTGATAGATATAATGAAAGCGTTATTTCTTATATCAAATGATAATCTATACAGCATAATTAGATCATAAATAAAAAGCATCCCTTATGGGATGCTTTTTATTTATCTCACCAACATTTAGCTATTTTCAAATTACGCCTGCTCATATAGGGTGACGATATTTAGCATCATCTGAACGCAGTCGTCCATCTCTTCAATAACGGCGTATTCTTTTTATGGGCATTGTGTCCGCCTGTGCCGATATTCGGGCATGGAAGCCCCATAAACGATAGCCTTGCACCATCGGTACCTCCGCGAATCGGCTCACTAATCGGCTTGCCTCCCGCTTTTTCGATAGCTTTGTTTGCAAGCTCAACTATCTCAAAATGAGGCTCTATCTCTTTTCTCATATTCTGATAGCTATCTATTATTTGGCACTCGATAGTGCCCTTTCCATAAATGCCATTTAGCATATCTGCAAGATTTTTTATCGTTTCTTTTTTGCTATTTAATTTATCCTCATCAAAATCCCTTAAAATATACTGCATCTGAACCTTTTCAACAGAGCCGCTCATCGAAACAAGATGATAAAACCCCTCGTACCCTTCAGTATATTGCGGACGTTCATTTTGCGGCAGTTTAAAGTCGAACTCAGCCGCCACCGAAAGGGCATTCACCATATTCCCCTTAGCGCCGCCCGGATGGTAGTTTATTCCATTAATCTCTATTATCGCAGCAGAAGCATTGAAATTCTCATATGTCACCTGACCAAACTCACCACCGTCCGCCGTGTAGGCAAAAAGCGCTCCAAAACCCTCAACATCAAATCGGTTTGCCCCTCTTCCTATCTCTTCATCTGGGGTAAACCCTATTTTTATCTCACCGTGTTTTATGCTATCATCTGATAATAAAATCTCTGCCATCGTTAAAATATTTGCAATTCCAGCTTTGTCATCAGCTCCAAGCAGCGTTGTCCCATCGGTTACAATAAGGCTTTTACCGATATATTTCAAAAGATCTGGAAACTCGACGGGAGACATCGTTATCCCCTCATTTTCATTGAGGGTTATAACTTTACCGTCATAGTTTTCAATAATTTTAGTTTTTATATCACTGTATGGAACATCTCCCACAGTATCCATATGGGCAATAAAACCAATCGGCGAGACCCCCTCAGTATTTGCGGGGATTGTACCGTAAACATAGCCGTCTTTATCGATAAAAGCATCTGAAAAACCAATCTCTTTCATCTCTAAAACGAGACTTTCACCAAAAATCCTCTGTCCATTCGTTGATGGGCAATTTTGATTAGTTGCATCTGATGCTGTCTCGAACTTCGTATATTTTATAAGTCTCTCAAATGGTCTCATACTTTACCTCCAAAAGAATTTAATATGCAATGACAGCAGTAAAAACCCCTGCTGTCTATCACTAAAATTTTCGACTTCTGCCGCCTCTGCTTCTGCCGCTGCTATTTGTCCGTCTGCTGCCGCCAACGCTCCTACTGCCACCGCTGCTTCCACCGCTGCTGCTCTGCGACTTTTTCGTCCTTGTTGTATTCTCATACAAAAACCTATCGTTCGAAACCCTTAAGTTAAGGCTATCAGAGTTTAGGTAGTTTGTTGCAACCGTCTTTTTTCTTGCGGTGTTCATCTTTGATTTCATCGAGCTTATCACCGACATCGCTATGATAACAGCCAATATTAAAGCTACGAAAAAAGAAACCGCATAATCCTCTATTATGCTTGGAACTTGCGATGGTTCAGGGTCTAAGTCGTAATCATTTTCGGCATACATATCCTCATAATAGTCATCATTGTCCCACTCAATAATAGCATCATCAACAATAGATATAAGGGTATCAAATGCTTCGAAATACTCGCCCGTAGTAAGCAATGGGATAACAGAAACATCTATAAGATCTAATTCAAAATCATCAAATATATACATTCCATCGCCCGCGGTTGAAACTGCATATTCACGGTTTAATTCATCGGTGTTAAATACGAAAACAAGCCCGTTGAAACTCTCATCACCTCGAAAATTATCTGCATAATCAAGCAAACTATCACCGTCGTAGCTATCAAGGGTTATTATATGCAGATAAAAATCATGCTCCCCTTTTAATGCTGTTAATCCATTCGATATAAGAACATTGTCAGCTTCTGAGAGAAGTGCCGCTTCATCAATAAGCAGACTATCATCAGCAGCTAAAACATTTGTACTGAAAATAACTATAAACATAGCAAGAGTTAAAAATATCTTTTTCATACTACATCACCCACTAACTAAAAAATAATCGGATTAGGAGGGTGAGCGGTAAAGTTATACCCGCTATAAGTCCTGTCCACCATAGAGCTAATTTTTTCTTATCAATAGGCAACCTACCTGAAATTTGACCTGTTTGACCATTTATTGCAAAGTTATAAATTTTATCTTTATATTTTGTATTGAGCATCCAGACGGGCAGAAGGGCATATTTTACCTCAACATTCTCCATCTTTATATCAGAATGCTTTTTCGCAACATTGCTATACCCAACAATCGTATCGCGAAAACTGCTCTCAACTGAGTTTACAACCCTCTCGGTAGCGCGACCGCTACAAGTCGCAACATCAACATCAAATTTATCGGCAAAAAATCCCGCCATAAACTTCGAGTCGAACGGTGCAAGTTCCGAGTAGTTATAAGGCTCGAGACCATCCATATAATTATCATCCATCTTCGAAGATGCATCGACAGGAATTTTCCCAAATGAAATTTCCCCTGCCCTATCTATCGCGAAATATCTTGTTTTCGTATACCTATAATTTCTATCGCTCCAACTCGTTACCTTTTGAGCTGAGAAGTTGACCGTTCCATCGCCAGTGCAAGAATAAAGCCAAAACGGCACATACATTCCAGTGATTTTCGATATGGTATTTTCATTTTTAAACATAGATGGCAAAAGGGGTTTGTCGTAATAGAATTTCGCGAGAATCTCCTCTGCTTCCTTTTTTGTCACCTTAAATGGTATAACAAGATCAGGCTTTAAAACACCCTCAATGTTTGCTGCAATAACAACTGGATTTCTGCAATACATGCACTCAGTCGCGGCAGTATGACCATCTGAAATAATCTGCGCCCCACAAGCATCGCAGATATACCCAGGGCAGATTTCAGAGTCATCATGCTCTTTTAAGAAACCCTCAACATTCCAGTCTATTTCGATTTTATCATCTGCGTTTTCTGCTTTTGAATCTTTAAATATTCCCTCTTCAAACTCGCTATCGCAAAAATCGCATTTTAATACCCCCTCCTGCGCACTCCATTTAAGGGTACCGCCGCATGAGGGGCAGCTATATGTAAGTAGCTCGTTATCCATAGTTTCTCCTAATTTACAAAACTTTTACTTTACCTTAATAATTTTATCAAAAAAACGGCTATTTGTAAACATATTTACTAAAAACCTACCTTTAATATATCAAGATTCCCACTGTATTTTTATAAGGTTTTATGATATAATTTGGGTAATATTACCGATTGTTCACAGCTAATAGTTTGGGGGAGTTATGAGGAGAGTTTTATCGCATATTTCAAGAGTTATTTTCGGTGCTGTTTTATTCTGCGTATTTTTTCTTGAGATATCTTTAGTGCCGCTTATTTTTGGCGCCATTTCAGGGCTTATTTTCTCACTGCTATCCTATCGGATAGAGAGAGACCACTCAGGGTTTTGGGGATTTTGGTCTTTAAAATACTACCTTTCGCTATTTGCAAATATGATTTCTTCAACTATCAGCCTCGCTATATCAGTATTCAAAAAAAATCCTCCTACTGTTTTGATTAAAACAGAGGATGCAAAATGCAGTGAGCCTGGTCAAGTGCTTGTTTCAAATTCAATAACACTAACACCAGGTACGCTAACCCTTGATAAACGTGATGATGTTTACACCATACTCACTATAAAAAACGATAAAAATGATAGCGCTGTTGCAGAGCAGTTTGAAAAAAACTTAAAATAGAGGAGGACTTATGATTGTAATAGCTCTTATCTTCACAGCTCTTAGCACCGCTCTATGTCTCTATCTTCTAATAAAAAGCAAAGGGGCATTCTCAAGGATATTAATCTTTAGCCTTCTATCTTCTTTTGTTGTTATCGCAGTTGTTTTGCTATCTATTTTAGATGGTAAAGATGCATATCTCGATATAGCCATAACCCTCACCCTTCTCGGCTTTATAGATATACAGTTTTATGCTGTTTACCTTCGTCGAAAGGGGGATTTATAATGATTTTAATATCAGATATCCTTATAGTCTGCTCGATGGCGGTCATTATCTGCGGATTTATTGGTATTATCCGCTCAAGGGGAGTTTATGCAAAACTTTTAACTTCAGCGCTGATAGATACAGCAGGACTTCTCATAATGCTTATCGCCCTTGCCCTTCGAAGCAGTGATTTAGCGGTTGCTTTGAAAATTCTTTTTATCGCTCTCGCAACTTTTATAACAGCGCCTCTTATCTCTCACAAAATAGGACGCTCCTCTTTTATTGCAGGTCATAGGGAAGTTACGGAGGAAGTCGATGAATAATATATTTTTATACATTGTTTTGATTTTCATGGTTGTAACAGCTATTCTCTGCGTTATAACCGATAAGCTTTTTACGGCTGTTGTTTATAGCGGTACCCTCTCTGTCTTCACAACCCTCTGCTACCTCCTCCTCGGAGCGCCTGATGTTGCGCTGGCAGAGGCTGTTATTGGCGCTACTGTTGCCTCATCTATATTTCTTATTACCCTTAAAAAATACAGGATTTTTACCGTCTATCTCGTTGGAAAAAAAGATAGCAACAGTTTCACAAGAATCTCAAAATCTATAATTAGAACGCTGAAAAATCTTGATATCGAGCCGAATATTCTTGTTTCAAACTCAGATGATAGTTCAATTTTTCATCTTTTTCGAGAGCAGAACGGTGACCTTGTCGCAATAGAGCACGATGGTATCATCGAGCTTCACGGTGAGCGACATAGCCAGTATTTCACAGCTATTAGTAACGATTTATCCTCTGATATAGCGAGTGGTAAAGTCGTTATAATCGACAGTCTTTATGATAGTGTTGTAAGTTATAGGGAGGGACTCGATGAAAAATAAACGAAATATTTTCGGATTAATCTTCACCCTCTCCCTTAGCGCCTTTTTGTTTGGCGGTTATTTTTTGCAGGGTTCTGCTGGTAAAACACCTCTATTTGACGCGATATTTGAGCGTGGCTATATCGAGACGGCGGCAGAGAATTTAGTTGCCGCAATATATTTAAACTACCGCCTCTTCGATACCCTCCTTGAAGCCCTTCTGCTTCTTGTTTCGGTTATTGCCGTGGCGCAGTTTGCAACACTTAATAATAATGAAAATATCCACCCAAACCTCAATAGAATGATGGTTCCACGAAGCTCTCTCGCTTCAAAGGTTATAACAGGGTCTTTGGCCCCTGTATATATGCTTATCGCTTTCTTTGGCGTTTATGTTATCATAACGGGGATGGACGGTGCTGGCGGCGGCTTTCAGGGCGGAGCTATTATAGCATCTATTATTATCAGCGCAAACTTCGCTGAGGGCAAGATGCTTATCTCTATGCACACTGCAACCCTTCTCGAAAAAGGAATTTATGCGCTTATTATTGCGCTTGGATCTCTGTTTATCCTAACGTCTCAAAACTTTAGTTTTACCCAGCATAGAATTTATCTCTTTATAATAAACGTTCTTATCGGTATGAAGGTCTGCTTTGGCTTATCGCTTATCTATCTTCATTTTATCTCGGCATCGGAGGGAAAACATGAACTTTAATATAGTTGAAATAGCGGGATTAATCCTCTTCTTAATAGGATTTTATGGGATTATCGCAAGACACAATATCATAAAAACCGTCTTGTCTGTTGGGGTTTGTGAAATTGGCATTATAACCTTTTTTCTCGGCATTCGAAATAATACTGCGCTAAATCCCCCAATAGGTACTGATTTGATACAGTCAACAACTGCAGACCCCGTCCCTCAAGCTCTTATGATAACCGCGATAGTTATAGGGATTGCCGTCACGGCAGTTGCGCTTATTATGTTTTCAGCTCTCTATCACCGCTATGGCACAACAAACTGGAAAACAGCGCATGAAATACGCAAAAAGGAGCAACAGAGCTAATGGAATTATATCTGCTTATCCTACTGCCAATCCTCGCCTCACTTTTCCTATACCTCATACCATCTAAAATAACAAATATCCTCTCGATAGGCGTTTATCTTGCGGTGCTAATATTTGCTTCTTCAATATTCATAAGGGTTCGATTTATGGGTATAACTATATCGACAAGCCAGACCGATTCTTTTCTCGGTATAACCCTCTATTGCGACCATATAGCCGCAGTATTTTTAGTGCTTGTCTCTTTTTTGTTTCTCTGTATGTTTTTATATGCATCGGTGCATGACAAGGCAAACAAACTCTTCTCATTTTTATTCACCGTCCTTGAAGGGCTTGTTATGCTTATTTTCCTCTCGGATGACCTATTTAACATTTTTGTTGCGATAGAGGTTTCCGCTATAGTTTGCGCTATTCTTATTATGTTTAAGCGAGAGAGCCGCTCTATTTATGATGGGCTTGTCTATCTGCTTATCAATATTATCGGTATGCTTTTTTTACTGCTCGGTATCGGAGGTATCTATCGCCAGCTCGGAGTGCTTGATCTCTCAGCTATAGCCGCTGCGGTGCAGAGCCGCCCTCCCGAAGAGCTCACCCTCTCATTTGCTCTGCTTATAACAGGTGTTTTGCTAAAATGCGCTATCTTCCCTCTCCATTTCTGGCTACCAACAGCACACGGAACACCGGGCGCGCCGACTGTCGTCTCCGCTATTCTATCTGGTGTTTATGTTAAGAGCGGCATATATTTATTTATGCGTATTGAGGGAATTTTTGGCGAGATTTTCCCCCTCTCTGATCTCTTTTTCTGGCTTGCAGTCATAACCTCAATAGCTGGTATTATAATGGCTGTCTGCCAAAATGATATAAAGCTTATTCTCGCCTACCATACCATCTCTCAAATCGGCCTTATAATAGCTGGGCTCTCTGTCGATAATGAGTATGTACAGGCAGGCGCTGTTTTGCATATCGTAAACCATGCTATCTTCAAATCGCTCTTATTTTTAGCGGCAGGTATGATAATAAAAAAATATAACACTCGAAATATCTATAAGATAAAGGGAGTTTTAAGAAGTGTTCCACTTGCTGGAATTGCAATTATCTGTGGAATTTTCGGTATAACAGGCGCTCCTTTTTTCAACGGTAGTATTTCAAAATATTTTATCGGACAGACAACAGACCTCCTCTCAACATTGATTTTCACAGTAATAAATTTCGGAACAATCCTCTCGTTTGTTAAATTTAAATCTATGCTTTTTGGAAAAAAACGCACCCTTCCATTTGTCTATGACTTTTCATCAACCGCCGTTATCCTCACCCTGTCAGCTCTATGTTTGCTCACCGGCATTTTCGCAGAGCCGTTTCTCTTCTTTGTGCTTGGCATTCCGCTAAATATAGGTGTTTCAGGATATATAAGCAAAACCGCTGTTTGGGCGGCAAGTTTTATCCTTGCTATTCTCTTCTATGAAAAGATTATTAAAAAAAGCGCGCGCATTAAAGTGGGAATTGACTTCACAGTCGATTTAAACACAATGGCAGTTTGCATCGGTGGCGGATTTATGGTTATTATCGGGTATCTTTTTATTGCTGTTTGATATTTTTTCATTTTTAAGTTTAATTAAGTTTACTTTTCACAGATAACGTGATAGAATTTCTAATATAATATTTTAGAGGTGATTTATGCAACAAGCACTATACTATCTTTCATACGCTTTTTTAGTTTTCTTTCTTTACAAATTTATTCGTGAGCGCAAACTATTCCAACTGATGTTTGTTATTTGGTCGGTAACTGTTATCCTATCGAATTTCATAAAAGATAGCAATATTTTAATGGCTATTGGAATAATTCAGTTTGCACTTATGATAATCATCCTCTTTTTGCTTTCTAAAGGTCGAAAAGATGCACAGAATGAATATATGAAAGCGGCGGCAGAATATGAAGAGTACGGCACTGTCAATGGTGTTGTGGTAAAACCTCCCTGCGAAGAGACTGATGATAATAGCGAATTTGATAATGATACGAGCAACACCGCCTTTGAAAGCGATGATAGCGATAGTGATTTTGAAAGTGATGATGACTAATGAGGATAGAGCATATAGCTATTTATCTGCATGATTTAGAGAAGGGACGGCTTTTCTTCGAGAGATATTTCGATGCAAAAAGCAATAATCTCTACCATAACGAAACAAAGCAGTTTAAATCATATTTTCTCTCTTTTGAAAACGGCGCGCGACTAGAGCTTATGAATTTACCAAATCTTCAAGGCGAAGATGAATATAAAAACAAACTTGGGTATGCGCATATTGCTTTTAGCGTTGGCAGCAAAGAGAGGGTTTTAGAGCTTACCGAAATACTTCGTGCAGATGGATATTTGATAACGAGTGAGCCGCGAACAACAGGCGATGGTTATTTTGAGAGCAGTGTTTCCTATGAGGGAAATATTATTGAAATAGCTGTTTAACCAAATAAAAAAAGACACTATTGTTCTTGATAGTGTCTTTTTAATTTAGATAATTTTACAGCTGCTTCGTACCTTTGCAAAAACTGCCTGAAAATTTATCCCACTCTTTTTAAAAGATATTTTTTCGGTTCATTATATAAACATTATGGACAAGTCCAAGGGATAGAAACATAGTTGAGAGAGAGGTACCTCCAGAGCTTAAAAACGGCAGTGTTACACCTATTACAGGGCCAATCCCAAGGCACATTGCAACGTTTATTATAAGCTGTGCCGCTATAAATGAAGCTACCCCAACGCAGATATAGCATCCAAGCTTGTCCTTGCTCATTCTCGCTATCATAAGTATTCTAATGCAGATAAATATAATAAGCAGTATCGTGATTATAGCGCCAATTATCCCGAGCGCTTCCGCTATATAGGCAAAGATAAAATCATTTCTAACTTCGCTTATTTGGCGAAGCTCATCAGATAAAAGCCCTTTTCCAAATATCTGCCCCGAGCCTATCGAAATTTTCCCCTGCGACTGCTGCCAACCTATCCCTAATGGGTCAAGGTCTGGGTTAAAGAGCGATATAATTCTATTTCTATGAAAATCCTCAAAAACAAAAAACCATGCAACCGGTGCCGCTACCGCCGCTGCCGCTGTTGCACCTAAAATATATCTCGTTGAAAGGCCTGCCACAAAAAGCATAGCGAAACCCATTATCGCAAAGATAAGCGCCGTACCATCATCCCCTTGAAAATGGATAAGAATAACAGGGGCCGCTAAGTGCGCCAGCAATAACATAAGATTTTTCGGCTTATTTATATCGTTTGTATTGCTCAAATGAAGCGAAAAGCTAAGAGCAAACGAGATTTTAGCAAGCTCAGTTGGCTGAAACATAAATCCACCCGGCAGCAAAAACCATGCTCTATCATCAGTTCCCGGTCGCTGATACCCTATGAAAAAGGTGAGTATTACAAGCGCCCAGCATAATATAACATGCAAATACCACGCATTCGCCAAAAGATAATAGTTTACCCTCGAGAGAAAAACGCAAGCTATAACACCAAGCCCAAGCGCTATTATCTGGGTGCGATAGTAGTTACCTCCAAAATTTATCCCCATCGTTATAAGAATAACTATACCGAAAAGGCTTGTTCCGATAGTTAAAAACCAGAGCAGTTTATCGGTCTTTTTAATATATTCAAAAAGTTAATCCTCTTTTTTGTTTTCTGCAAACTCA